>UNSK01000038.1 GCA_900552525.1 Candidatus Gastranaerophilales bacterium
AATTATATCCTTATTATATAACTATTGTACAATTATTTATGCATTTTTTCAACCCGTAATGTCTGTATCTTTAGTTTTCTTTACAATTTATAGCTGATAAATCTTACACTACGCCCAGTTTTTTACAAGCAGCAAGCGCGCAATTCTGCTGTGCCTCTTTCTTTGATTTTCCTGTTGCAGAGGCTATAACACTCCCCTGCCACTCAACTTCAACTTCAAATACCGGTTTATGAGCAGGCCCCCTAACTGCCAGAGTTCTATACACAGGCAGGGTTTTATCAATACCTTGAGTATACTGTTGGAGAATGTCTTTTGCATTGTATTTCTCAAAATGTTTATCGACATCTTCTGCAAAGACCATTACATAATCTTTTATAAACTTCTCAATTTCAGTCTGTTTCCCGTTTAGATAGTATGCACCGAGTAAAGCTTCCAGAGCACAGGCAATATTTGACTCGCGTTTCCGCCCCCCCTGTTTTTCTTCAGAAGGCCCGAGCTTTAAAAGTTTATCAACTCCTATTTGTATTGCAATTTGAGCCAGAATAGCATCAGAAACCAGAATTGAACGAATTTTCGATAGTTCACCTTCCGGAGCTTCCGGATATATTTCATACAACAGTTTTGAAGTGAACAACTTTAAAACTGAATCTCCGAAAAATTCCAGACGTTCATAATTTTCAAGCGAGTTTATATCATTTTCTTTAGTGAAAGAAGGATGAGTAAGAGCCTTTTCTACTAAATCATTCTTTTCACCAAAAATTTCTTCTAGCATGGAAAAATACCTTTGAATAAATCAATAAAATTATTTACCACGAAGAAATATAAGTAATAATGAACAACAGGAATTGTCAGAATATAGCTGTCTGTTCTATCAAGAAACCCGCCATGCCCCGGAAGAATATTGCTTGAATCTTTCACTCCAGCATCCCGCTTAATCATTGACTCGCACAAATCTCCAATCTGAGCAAAAGCTGCAATCAAAAATCCAAGTATTATGCAGTGATACCAAGGTATTTGTATTGCCAGTCCAAATGCGATACAAAATATAAGACACATAATAGTACCGCCGATAGAACCTTCTATTGTTTTATTCGGGCTTATAACCTTTGATAATTTATGTTTTCCGAATTTGCTGCCAGCATAGTAACAGAAAGAATCTGTTAAAATTACTGCAAAAAACAGCAGTAAAGCATATCCAGCACCTTCCGTAGTGACATTCTGCTTAATAAAACCCTGATAAACAGGATGGCTTCCCAAATCGCGCAGGAATAACAGGTGCAGCGGAAACCAGCCGCAATATACGAAACCTAATATCGTAGTTGCGACATTAGCAATATATGGCTGTTTACCTTTGAATAAAACCGACATAAATGCCATAATTGAACAGACAGAAAATGCAAGAGCTACAAGGTCAAATCTGTTAAAATAAGCTAGAGCTGCAAATATTAAGCTTGAAGCAATGATTATTCTTGAACTAGGTCTAAAACCTTTATGTTGTAATACTTTCACATATTCTTTTGAGGCAAGTATAACAATTGCCAGAACTAATGCTACTAAATACAAGCCGCCTGCCATGATAGCAAACAGAGCAGTGAAACCGAAAATAACTCCGGTTATTAACCTTGTTACGCTTTTGCTTAAATTCATTATACTGTCATAACCTCTTTTTCTTTTTCAACAACCAGACTATCAATTATCCCCACGTACTTATCTGTAACTTTTTGAATTTTATCCTGATTATCTTTAACTGCATCTTCCGGAAGATTTTCATCTTTTTCAATCTTCTTAAGACTGTCTACCATATCGCGTCTTACATTTCTGATAGCAATCTTTGCATCTTCACCGTACTTTTTAACTTCTTTTGCAGTTTCTTTTCTTCTTTCTTCTGTAAGAGGCGGGAAGTTTAATCTTACGCAGGTTCCGTCATTATTCGGAGCAACGCCTAATTCTGCTTTAATAATAGCTTTTTCTAATTCTTTCATAATACTTTTATCAAAAGGAGTAATAACAAGTGTTACACCTTCGCTTACACTTACCTGAGCCATTTGTCTGATTGGAGTTGGAGCTCCGTAATAATCTACAGCTACTCTGTCAAGGATAGCAGGGTTAGCACGGCCTGTACGAACAGATGCAAATTCTCTCTTCATCTGTGCAACAGCTTTTTCCATTTTTTCCTCTCCGAATAAATACATTTCTTCAAGAGCTTCTGACATAATTTTCTCCTTTTATAAAATATTAACTTACGTACGTACCTACGGCTTCGCCGTCCATAATTTTTTCAAGACTGCCTTTTGCTTTAAAATCAAAAACAATAATAGGAATTTTGTTCTGTTTACACAATGCACAGGCAGCTGTATCCATAACTTTTAATTCATTTTTGATAATATCATCATAAGACATTTTTTCGATTTTCTTTGCCTCCGGATTAACCTTTGGATCATCAGTATAAACTCCATCAACCCCGTTTTTCGCCATAAGCATAACTTCTGCGTCGATTTCAGAAGCTCTTAGCGCTGATGCAGTGTCGGTTGTAAAGAACGGATTTCCCGTACCGGCTGCAAAAATTACAACTCTGCCTTTTTCAAGATGTCTTATCGCTCTGTGACGAACGTATGGCTCTGCAATCTGATTCATGGCAATTGCTGTTTGAACTCTGCATTCTACATTTATTTTTTTGAGGGCACATTGCAAAGCAACCGCGTTCATAACTGTAGCGAGCATTCCGACATAATCTCCGGAGGCTTGATCCATACCGAGTTTTGCACTATTTTTCATCCCGCGAAAAATATTACCGCCGCCAACTACAACAGCAACTTCTACACCTTTGTCATATATTGACTTGATTTCATTTGCAATCATTTCAACGGGTTCATAATCTATTCCAAACTGCTGATTTCCAAGCAAGGCTTCCCCGCTGATTTTTAATAGAACACGTTTATATTTTGTAACCATTAGATACCTCTCATTATACTAATAGTATAAAAAAAAAGCTTATTTGTAAATCCTCAATTTATAGACTTATATAGAAATACTGTTATAATTTATTATATGGATGGATTTAGCGTTGGAAAAATTCTCGCAGGCCTTAGAAACCCCGAGATATATTTAAAAAAGCTCAAACAGGATGGCATAAATACCGGAAGCGGCTTTAATACATCACTTTCACAGCCGCAGCCGAACCTTCCTCAGAATATTCAATCCACTGCAGCACTTATGCAGCAGCTGCAGATGAACCAGATTGCAAGTATGGATAGAGCTATTTTTATAAGAAACCTTCTTGGACTGCCGCAAACTCTCGGAACTCTTTTGATGGCTTTACAGAATAAAAACATCCCGTTGAGCAACACCTCGCTTATATTAAACGACCTAAATGAAGAATTATTAAAAAACCAGAAGATGCTCTCACAAATATTTGATGAAACTTCTGAAATACCGCTTAATGTAACACAAAACATTGCCGGACAAACAGCAGCCGCGCAAAAAGATGCTGTTATGCTATTTTTCAGCGGAATGATTCAGATGCCTGCAATATCAGAAATAATCTTGAAAAACAGCAAACAAGCAGTTGCAAATCTAATTCTGGCAATGGCTTCCGCCTCAAAAAACAATATGACTAATGACCAGATTAGAGATACACTGAGCATACTAAACTCCTGTATTGCAATGGCAGAGTCAAACAATCCGTCACAAACATTAAAAAGCCTTATGCTTCTTTACCTTCCGTGGCTTCCGCTCAATGAAGGCGTAGGATTTGACCTTGAAGTAACGCCGCCGGAAGGTGAAAATGAATCAAACGACTCTAAGCTTACAGTGCTTATACAAACCAGAAATTTTGGCAACGTTAAAGGTGTATTCACTCTTACAACCTCAAACTCTGTGGATATTTATATTTTATGCACAGAAGATTTTCCAAAGAAAACTCTGCAAAAAAGCCTTATGGAAGAAAGTTCCTCTCATGCAATGAATACAACAATTGATATTGAGGCAGTTGAACCTAAGAAAAAAGAAACTTTTGAAGAACCGGAAGCGAAGGTTAATCTATCTGCAACAAATGAGATGAACCCTTATTTGCTGCTTATGGCTCACGCTTTCATAAGAAACACTATTTTTATTGATTCAAATGCTATAGTAGAAGAACCTAACTCTTAACCGGAATTCTTTTGGAAACTTGATTTGCAACAATCAAAGCTTTTTCTGCAAAAATCAAAGGCAGGCTGTTGATATCCCCCTGAATAGAAATTGTTGCTCTGTTATAGGTTAATTTCTCACTAGTTCCGGCAACTATTAGCCCTTCGATTGTTTTAATAAACCTGTCATATATGTATTCAACTGAAAGAGATTTCACAATTGTTTCATTCATAACAGGAACTATAGCCCAGTTAATTCTTCCGCCTCTGACCAGATACTCGTTAATCTTTTCCGGCATAATATTAAGGTTGTTAGGATTATTATAAGCATCAAAAGATATCAAATCTACGCCTGAATCTATAGGAATCTTCCAGTCACATTTTTCAAAACATTGTATCCCGACAAGCCCTTCATATTCGTGAATTTTAGATATTACTTTTGAAAACATATTTATAATTACATCACGTGTAACATCTTCATTTTCACGCTTAATGTCACCTATTTTATACAGTAATGGTTCTTCCAAAATTATAAGCGGTCTTGTTTCCGGCGAAAGTTTTTTAATCTTGTTAATTATCCACAAAGCTTTTACACAAATAGATTGTATAACAACTTTTCTGTAATATTTATCAGCAAGAAGCTGTGTACCTTCATTATTCATAAGGCGCTGCGACAGTGTAAACGGACCAATTAAATTAATCACTGTTTCAGCAGGTTTAATACGTTCAATTATTTGATAGTATTTCGGAAGAAAAAAAGTTTCAAACTTGAATTGTTCAAGATTTTCTTCTGTAGGACTATTGAACGCTGCATCCAGTGCTACAAGTTTTGACTTAAGGTTTGGAGCATCGTTGTCAAATATTACCTTCTTTTCTTGTATAAATACTCCCGGAGTATTCATAAGTGTGCGTCTTAAAAGATTTTCATCCGGAGATGCATCAGGAAGGTTTGCCAGAAACGGGATATTTTCAAAAAGCTTTACCATCATTTTGGTCGCAGCTTTATCTGTTGTATATGGGAGATTGCCTACCGGAAGGCATCTAAAACTTTTCTTCATTGCAGCTCTTTCTTATATTAAAAAAACGTGCCGAAAGTTTTGCCGGCACGTTTTGTAAGACTTTGTTTACTATGCTTCAGCTTCTTCTGTTTCTTCTACTGATTCTTTTACAACTTCAGATGCTGTAACAACAACTTTTAACTCAGTTTTAACTTTTGAAGTCAGCTTGATTAACATTGTGAATTCGCCGACTTTGTTGATTGGTGCATTTAATGAAACGGTTTTTCTGTCAATTTCAATATTTGCTCTTTCTTTTAATTCTTCACACAATTTCTTTGTAGTAATTGTACCGAATAATTTTCCGCTTTCACCGGCTTTTGCAGATAATTCAATTGAACCGATTTTTTCAATTTGTTCAGCTTTTGCAAGAGCTTCCTGGTGTAATTTTTCCTGTTTAGCTCTTAATCTTGCGATATTCTGTTCTCTGTTTTTAAGAGCGCCTTCTGTAGCGATTTCTGCATAATTTTTAGGGATAAGATAGTTTCTTGCATAACCGTCTTTAACGTTTACCAAATCACCAGCTTCGCCAATATTCTGCACTTCTTTTTTCAATATTACTTGCATTTCTTTTTCTCCTTTAACTATTATTGGGCTAGTATAGTTTTTATCATAAACAAAAAAACATGAATTGTCGAGTCCCCATGCCTTTTGGGCTTAAAATAAGTTTACTTTTTGATATTATTTATTGCAGTTATAACCATTTCTGCGGCTTCTTCCGGTTTCATTGCTGTTTTTTCGTCTGCTGCGCGGTTTTTAAACTCTACGTTTCCTTCCGCAATTGATTTACCGACAATAATCTGATAAGGGAATCCTATTAAATCGGCATCCTTAAATTTAACCCCTGCGCGTTCATCTCTGTCATCAATTACAACTTCAGCGCCGTGTTTTTTCAATGTTTCATATATATCATTAGCAACCTTCATCTGCTGTTCATCTTTTGTGCTTACTGGAATTACAATCGCGTGATAAGGCGCAATTGCAAGAGGCCATTTAATACCGTGGTCATCGTAATGAGCTTCTACAGCAGCGGCTGCTGTTCTTGAAATACCAATACCGTAACATCCCATAATATAAGGCTGTGTTTTGCCGTTCTGGTCTAAATAAACTGCGTTCATCGGTTTCGAATACTTAGTACCGAGCTGGAAAATGTTTCCAACCTCAATACCTCTTGTAACCTTAAGCGGCTTTCCGCACTCAGGACAAAATTCGCCGGCTTCAACAAGACGGATATCAGTAACAATCTCTGGAAGTTCAACATCCCCCCCCCAGTTATAACCTACACCGTGCTTATCTTTTTGGTTAATTCCGATTACAAAGTTTTTCATATTTTTAACTGTTTCATCAGCAACAACAGTAACTTCATATTCGCCGTATTTTTTCAAACCTTGAGGCCCGATAAAGCCTTTTTCTGCTTCAAATCCGTTTTCACCCATCATCTCTTCGATTTCACCTGCGGTTGCAATTCTTATATCAGAGCCGCCTACAGCGTTCATAAGTTTTGTTTCTTCTACCTGTTTATCTGCTCTTATAAGGGCTAATACAGGTTTTTTATCAACGATATATAATAGAGCCTTTACAATTAAAGATGAAGGAATATTTAAAAATTCACTAAGTTCTTCAATAGAGTGTGTATTCGGAGTGTCAATGATTTCCGCTTTTTCCCATTTGCCAGCCACATCAGCATCAGGTAGAGCAGATACTGCATGGTTTGAGTTTGCAGAATAATCACATCCGTCACAGTAGAATACATCATTTTCGCCTGCGTCCGTATCAGTAATAACCATAAACTCATGGCTTACGCTTCCGCCGATTGCGCCGGAATCTGATTGCACCATTTTTGTGTTAAGCCCGCATCTTTTGAAAATACGAGTATAAGCTTTTGCCATATTTTCATATTCTTTTTCAAGGCCTTCCTGTGACATATCAAAGCTATACGCGTCTTTCATAATAAACTCACGGCCTCTTAACAAACCAAAACGAGGACGAACTTCATCGCGGAATTTTGATTGAATTTGATATAAATTAACAGGCAATTGTTTGTATGATTTGAGTCCGTCACGCGCAATAGCAGTAATAATTTCTTCGTGCGTAGGGCCAAGACACATTTCTCTATTGTGTCGATCTCTCAAACGCATAAGCTCTTTACCGTATACATCCCATCTTCCGGATTCTTCCCAGAGTTCTTTAGGCTGAACAAACGGCATAAGAAGTTCCTGCGCTCCTGCATTATCCATCTCTTCTCGAACGATGTTTTCAATTTTTTTCAAAACTCTCCACATCAGAGGTAAATAATTATAAACTCCTGAGGTTAGTTTTCTTATATATCCTGCTCTTACAAGCAGTTTATGAGAAATTACTTCTGCATCAGACGGATATTCTCTTAATGTTTGTACAAACAATTTTGACATTTTCATGGTTTTTAAGTCCTCATTATTTATTATGTTTATATTCTAACATGAAAAATTTTTTAAACTCTCTTATCAGGTTATTGCACAAAAAAAATTAGTGTGCTAAAATTTTGGTATTGAAAAATATACATTAATAAAAGGGGTGACTATGTTAGTTTCTGCAATTTCTCAAAATCGTAACAACGGTTATAATATGAGCAGCAATATGCCTTTTTATAACAGTCGCAGTAATGAAACAATTGGAGATACCGCATTTAATTCTTTAACCCCTTATGTAAGCAAGAAAGTTGTTTCTTCAGAAAAATTACCTCAAATTTTTGATAATATTAATGAATGGCAAAATTTCTGCCACAAACAAATTTTAGGCGGAAAGCTTAACGTTATAGCATAGATTTTATGAAAAGAGGATTGATTTTAGGTTTTTTTGACGGCGTGCATACAGCACATCAGGCTGTTATAAAATCTGCACTGGATTATGCCGGAGAAGCCATGCTTATTACATTTAAAGACTCACCGGCTAAGTATTTTAATCAAGAAGCAGAATATATTTACACGCGAAAGCAATCTCTTAAAAAAATTATGTCACTTGGTGTAAGTGAGGTTATAGAACTCAATTTTGCTGAAATCGCAGACATGCCTGCTGATGAGTATCTTAAATTCATAGTTCAAAAATATAATCCAATATCAATTTCCACCGGCTACAACCATACTTTCGGGAAAAACAGGAGCGGAAATCCTGATTTTCTGGCAGAGAATGCAGATAAATTCGGATACAAATATATATGCGTACCTCCTCAGATGTTTAATGACCAAATTATAAGTTCTACGCTTATAAGGAAATTACTGAAGGAGGGAAATATATTACTAGCTAATAGACTTCTTGGAACAAATTTTATGCTTGCGGGAACAGTAATCAGAGGGGCACAGCTTGGAAGGACGATTGGTTTTCCGACAGCCAATATAAAATACACGCCGGAGATAGTACAAATTCCTTTTGGTGTATATTCAGCCAGAGTTAATAACCGTCCGGCTGTACTTAACTGGGGTATGAAACCTACTGTTCATAATACAAAAGAACCTATAGTTGAAGTCCACATAATTAATTTTGACGGAGATTTGTACGGTAAAAATATTGAAATCGAGATTACATCAAAAATACGTGACGAAAAGAAATTCAGGGGGCTGGAAGAGTTAAGAACACAGATTGAAAAGGATGTTAAAGAATGCTTAAAGTTGTAATTGTAGGCTATGGCGAAATGTTCACTAATCTAATCGCAGGGACTCTTGATTCCGGCTGTGAAATCGCAGGAGTCTTGAGAAAAGATACTGTTAAATATCATCCATTATGGCGTAAAATCAAGGATATTATAAATCCTTCCGTTGAATACAATTATATTAAAAGCTATTCAATTCCTGAAATTAAAGCTAGAGGAGTTAATACAAAAGAATTTAAGCAAGCACTTCTTAAACTTAATCCTGATATTATTCTAGTAGGATCCTGGGGGGAAAAAATAAGTAAAGAAATTTATGATTTTCCAAAAATTGCAGCAATCAATGCCCATCCCTCACTTCTGCCTAAATACCGCGGTCCAAATCCTTATTTCTGGACAATAAGAAATCAGGAGCAAATAAGCGGGGTAACATTCCATCTAATAGACAAAGGACTGGACACCGGTGCCATTTTAGCACAGGAAGAAATAAAAATTTACCCGTCTGATACAGGCAAATCACTAAAAGAACGGACAGTTCTTGTTGCAAGAGGAGTTGTATGCGAACTTCTAAAAGCGCTTAGAGAAGATATCATTATCCCTATGACACAGAGAGAAGACAAGGCAAGCTACTATTCACATCCTGAGGATTTAGAACTCGATTTTACCAGAACCGCAGAAGAAAATGATGCGCTTATAAGAGCAATTTACCCGTGGAGTGAAGCGTATTTCTACCATAAAGATATCTGTCTTGCGGTTTCCTCACACCAGACAGAAATTTCTGAAAACAAAACAGAATTTACTGGGGCAGGTACAATTATAGAAACAGATTACAAAAACAGGACAATAAGCGTACTGTGTTCTGATAATAAAATTTTAAAAATTCAAATACACTTATACAAGAAATATGACCGGCCGTTTACAAAATTCTATATCAAAAGAGAACTATCAGAAGGCACAATATTGAATTTCCTGTAAAAAGAGTTATAATAAGTATATACAATTTGAGGATATGGATGTCTGAAATAGGTTATTACAATTATTACAATAATACGAGCAGGTACACCCCCGATGCCGTTATTGACCGCTACCAGCAGATGGTTGACCGGTATAATTCAGATGAACTGCATTCAAACAATGAAAATCCTTATAGCGACGAAAATCTTGCATTACGCAAGCTTGATGAACAGCTTGCTCCTATGGCAGAAAACGTTCGTTCAAAATGCAAGACTATAGATGAAGTACGCCATTATTTAGGTTTAAAGTATTTTGGCCAGGAAGAGTTTGCATTCACAAAAAAATGGAAAGAGCCTGAAAAATATGCAATGTACGAAAATGACCTTAATGCGATTTGCTATGGTACTGTAGGCGGTGCAAATAGGCAAGACCCGAGGCTTAATTTTACAAACAAAGACTGGGATACATACGAAGCAGAACAAAAGGCTTCCAAGCAAAAAATTATAAGCAACCAGATGAATAACCTTTTGGAGAACAACGGAATAACAGTAAATGACCAGCTTTTGATTTCATTTAATCCATATTCTTATACAGCTTCTATTGAAGGTTCTTCTGACTTGAACATGCTGTCTAAAATTACAGAGCTTTTGAATTCCGGCAGTAATTCCCGTGAGCTTATGTATTATACAATGCAAACCTCTGGAAATATTGATGCAGACGCGCTTACAAAATTCAGAGCTTATCAGAACATAAAACAATATACCGGCTATGATCTTTCTAAACTGGATTTGAAAAACGGTGAATTTTATACTCCAGAAGGACAAAAAATTACAGACATATTAAAAGATAAACTTGATAAAAATAATTCAATTGCAGTAGAATTTAAAGGAGCAGCTTACCAATACACAAAAGATCTCCTTGATAAGATAGCAGAGCATGGCTGGAATGGGACTCCTGATTTGGAGCTAAAAATTGGTTTTTCCATAAAAGACGGCTTTTTTAACCTCGACAGTTTCTGGGAAGCTTAAAGCTTATCCCATTCGCCGTTTTCTACAAGTTTTCTTATCTCAGCCTTAACATCCGGATCGTCTGTCTTTGCCTGAAGCTCTTTTATAAGCTTTTCTTTTTCCTCATCTGAGAGATTTCTCGCTGTAAATTTTTTAATCTCAGACACAGGCATACTTTTCTTTTTATTTTTTACTGCCAGCAGCCCAAGAGAGGCAACCCCGAGAGCTGTTAGCGAAACTGCAAGAGCCTTTGAAGAAACCATCGGCTTTTCCTCCGGCTTTCTTTCTTCATCCTTAACTTTTGACGGAATATAAGTTTCTGTTTTGACAGGAGTAATATGAATAGACATAACAAACCTTTCCATATATATAAAAACAAAAACTAAATAAGAATTGCCATTATTTTATTATAATTTCACCGACAATCTTACCCGCTAAAGTCCTAATTTTATTGTCGTAATTAATCTCTCCCCAGCCCAGCCTGTTAATTGTATGCAAAACAGCAAATCTTCTAGCTTCCATTGAACAGTCATTAATTTTCACAACAAAAGCATCTTTTTTCTGAACATTAACAACAATACACAAACCACCTGCACCTACTTTTGCAAGAATACCATGTGTATTCTGAATAATTTCAGTGTCAAGACGATTTTCTCCGCCAAAAATATAAGGATGATTTAATATTGAATTGACAATCCTATCATACTTGAGAAGGTTTATATATCCGACAAGCATGTTATAAAGCGGCATGCTCAAAATAGGCACCCCGCAGCCATCAGTTGTTGACGGATACCTATCTTTGACCTCACACAGCATATTAATCTTTTCCCTAACAGCTCTTTGAAGCGGATGTTCCGGCTCATAATATGTTTCCATATCCCAGCCTTTAAGTTTGCAAACAACAAGAAAACCAATATGTTTGCCCGAACAATTATTATGAATTTCTGAAAACTCTTCACCCCTAAGCAGCATTTTATCCTGCATGCTTCTGGAAAGCGGAGCATGCCTGCCGCACTTAAGAAGTTTTGCATCAATATCATATTTTTTCAAAATCCGGCGTGCGATTTCAACATGACACTCTTCACCGGAATGAGATCCGCAGCAAAGTGCAATTTCATCCTCAGTTAAATCTGCACCGTAATCCATCAATAAAGATGCTTGTAAAGGCTTTGCACAGGAACGAAGATAATAAGGTTCAGAACGAGAATTTCCTTCTTTATAATGCAAAACAATACCGTCATGAAATTCCTCAACAAGCCCATCCCTTACATACTCAATACGCATTGGTTAAAACTCTTGTAGCTTAGGCTCTTCTTCCGGAGTCTTATGTTCCTTAATGAATGTTAAAATAGCATCCATCTTCTGCCTCAAGATTTCGTTCTCTTCTTTTAGACGTGTATTCTCAACTCTTATATCAAATTTTTCTTTTTCCATTGCTAGAGTTGGAATATCATCAGGGTTAAGCGAGAATCTCTTTCCAGCCTCTTCCTTCATAAACATAATACTCTTAACATCTCTATCTGCAATAAAGCCCATTTGAACCATCAACTCTGCAATAAAAACATGCTTTCCGGCTTCGTTCATTTCCTGCTGTTTGTTTAAAACTTCATCAAGCTGTTCAATAGTCATTTTACCCGCACGGATAAAATATTCACCGGTTCTGTATTTTCCGGCAAGAAATCCAGCCGTGGCACTTACCGAATTCGTTACTTTATTTGAAAAGAACCCTGAAGTTTTGCAAAACATAAACGCTTTTGCAATTTCTTCAATCGTAAAATTATTTTCAATCGCAATTTCAACAAGCGACATGCCTTTTGAGCAGCAATTCATAAAAGAATAAATCATGTCATCGTATTTTGATTCTTTAGTCAAAAGTTCATTCTGCCCCTGTTCAGATAACGCCGGACGATAAATGTGAAACAGTTCTCCCTCTTGCACATCAAGGAACTCGTTACTCAAATAGGTCGTTAAATCATTAGATAAATTCAAGAAAATTGTCTGCTTAATCCATAACGGAAAAGCTAACATTTTTTCCATAAAATCTATAAATAAACTTTTGCTCATGAAATATACCCTTCTTTTATATGATGAACATAAAAGCATTATATCATAACATGCTATTATATAGAACATGTAAAGGAAGCTTCACATATGGGCATGGATGGTTTATCATTTTCGAATACCGGTGCGGTAAAAGAATCTACTTCCGCAGAGTATGCCAGCAAAACAGAACAGGCAATTCACTCTGATGCAGTGCAGGACTCGCAGCAGGTGCAAAACTTGAGTGTAAACCAGAGGATTAGACGCAAAGACGATGATGAAGAAAGTTCTGATAAAAAACAACAATCTGAAAAAGAAGAGGAAGAGTTTCAAGACGGACTCGTAGAAAAAAATCCGGAAGATCTACTGGAAGAAGAGGCCGAGGTTGATATTGAAGATATTGAAAATCCCAACAAAGATTTTTATGTTAAATTAAATGTAAAAGATGATATAATAGAATTATATGACAGTGCGACAAATAGGTTAATAGAAACAATATCCGGAAATGAACTTGGGGAATTAGTACAAAAGCTGAACATGGCATCCGGAATATTTGTAAACAAGAAGGTGTAAATGCCGCCAGGAAATCCTTACAACAAGTACATAAAACAATACCAGGCAAGCAACATAAATACCGCAACGCCGGAAAAACTTATGATATTGCTTTTTGACGGAGCTTTACAGTTTTTGCAGAAAGCAAAAACAGCTATTGCTGAAAATAATCTGCAAGAACGTGCTCAAAATATCGAAGGTGCAAGAAAAATTATAAGAGAACTTATGCGAACCATAGACCTCGAAAATGGCAATAAAGTTTCAAAGCAGCTTTTCAAGCTGTACAACAAAATGGCTATGAACCTTATAAAAGCAAATGTTCAGCGCAATTCAACAAAAATTGATGAAGTAATTGAAGATTTAACCAACATAAGATGGGGCTTCCAGAAAGCAATAGAAATCCAGAATGGAATAATAACCCTTGAAGAAGTTATGAAAGAAATGCCGCAGCAGGGAATTCAGCATCCGGCATTAAGAGAGGATGATAATAATGCAGGATGAAAAACAATTTGAACAACTGATTATGCAATATACACAGCTTAAAAACGGCTCAGAAGATATTTCAAGAATGATTGATAATGAAGATTTCGATAATGCAATAACGATGATAAAAAATCGTGAACATTTATTTTTGAGCTGCAAATGCATTCGTAAATATCTTGACTTAACACCTGTTCAGCAGAAAGAACTCGACACTCTTCTCGATGAAATAAGAGATTTGGAACTTAAAAATATAAAAAAACTAGAGGCCGGCAAAGATAAAATTCAAATGGAACTAAAAAAAAGCCAACAGTCACAAAAATTTCAAAAAGCATATGATTTTGATGCAAATTACAGCGGTAACATAATAAATATACAGGAGTAATCCCCCTCAAAACATCTTATTTAGGCGTTTACAGTACTTTTCAACAAAGTGCTTGCTTTTTTCTGCGTTTATGCTATTAGGCTGCAACCCAGAAATTGAGAGTATTTTCAAGAAAAAAATGCTTGCATTCTGTTTTGGAGTTTGTATAATAGAATTTGTAATTAGAAGAAAGGAGTTTTATAATGAACAAAGAAGAATTAGTACAAGAAATTTCTAAAAAATCAAAAGTTACTCAAAAAGAAGCTAACGAAGTATTATCAGCTTTAATTGAAACTGTTCAAAAGACTGTTTCTAAAGGTAAAAAAGTTACTTTAGTTGGTTTTGGTACTTTCGAACCACGCAAGAGAGCTGCTAGAAACGGCAGAAACCCTCAAACTGGTAAAGAAATTAAAATCCCTGCTAAAACAGTTCCTGTTTTCTCAGCTGGTAAAAAATTCAAAGAAGTTGTTAACGGTAAGTAATTAACATTTCTTTAAAAGATTTAAGCGGGACGGCTAAAAATTAGCCGTCCCGCTTAATATATCTTCACACTCTATTGAATGTTTTTATATTATTGGGTATATATTTATAATAACCCGATAAAGGAAATGTTATGTCAGATACCAACCAACCCAGACAAATAACTGTTTCTGAGATGTCACCGCATGTTCACAGTTTTGGTCCGGGCGAAAATAAAGTCACAAAAATCTCAGCATGGCTTATTAAATGGATAGAAAAATCTTTAGAATCTGGAAGTATAAAACCTTTCGACTTTTTGCCGTCAAAGGGGGATTTAGCATTCCATATCGGGGTTAGCAAAGGAACGATACAAAATGTTTTCAGATATGTTGAAGACTGCGGCATGGTTGAGTCGAAACAGAGAATTGGAACTTATATAAAGCCAAAATACAAAAGCATTAAATCGGAAAAACTTACGTCCAAAAGAGAACTTGCATGTGAAGCAATAAAAAAATTTATGATAGAAAATAACTACCATACTGGAGATTGCCTTGTTTCAACCCGAAAACTCAGCCGGATTACAGGGATTTCCAATACAACAATTCGAATGGCAATAGGAAGTCTGGTTTCACAAAATATCTTAAAAAAGGTGAACAATGTCTTTATTGCAGGAAGAATGGATTTTTCTATTGAAGATGTTAAGGTTCAGACACTTGTTGAAAAAACAGCAGAAAACCTAAAAACACACATATTAATGAATTATAACTCAGGCGACAGGCTCCCTGCAAACTTTGAACTTGCAAAAATATTTAATGTAAGCGTTAAGACTATACATGATTCAATAAAATTGCTTGCAAAACAAGGAATTTTGTATACAAGACGCGGCCAATACGGAACTGTAGTAACAAATAACAGCAATGAAAATTCTCTTTATCATTACGAAAAAATAGAATTAAAAATCAGACATTACATTGCGGAAAATTGTAATATAGGCTCGCGTCTTCCTTCCATTCTAACTTTTGCCGAGCAATATGAAGTCAGTGCCAAAACAGTAAAAAAAGCTCTTGATAATCTTTCAGAAGAAGGTTATATAACTTTTACCAGAGGCCGCTACGGGGGGACATTTGTTACAGATATCCCTCAGGGAGTAAATGAGGCGTACAAATGGCTTGCATTGAGTCCTGAATACGCGACAAATATTGAAAAACTTGAAAATTGATTTTAGCATGATATTATAAATAATATAAAATTAAAGAAAAGGAGAAAATAACCATAGCTAACGAAGACAGAAACCCGAATAAGGGTAAGGACAAGCCTCTAATAAACGAAAGGATTAGAGCAAAAGAAGTAAGATTAATAGATGAAAACGGAAACAACCACGGAATAGTCCCAACATCACAAGCATTAAGAATGGCCGAAGAAGTTGATTTAGATTTAGTTGTAATAAGTCCTAATCAGGCACCGCCGGTTGCAAAGATTTTAAATTATGGCAAGTACAAATACGAGCTGGAAAAGAAGGCCAAAGAAGCCAAGAAAAAACAGCACGTTGTTGATATAAAAGAAGTAAAAGTACGTTACAAAATAGATACTCATGATTACGAAGTCAGATTAAAAAACATAAAAAAATTTATTGCTCAGGGTAATAAGGTAAAAATCGTTGTAATGCTTCGCGGTCGTGAGATGCAGCATTCATCACTGGCAATAGAACTTGCAAACAGATTCATTACAGATTTAGCAAATGAACCTGTAACAGTTGAAAAGAAACCTATGGTAGAAGGCAGAAACGTAACAGCGTGGCTTGCCCCGCAATAAATAAAAAGACTTGATTAAAAATTTTTAGCAAGTAGAATAGATATATAGCCTTGGCTATAACAATAATAAATAAAAAATATGCCGCAATAGCTCAGTTGGTAGAGCAAGGGACTGAAAATCCCTGTGTCCTTGGTTCAATTCCGAGTTGCGGCATATTTTTTTTATATAAATTTTTTATTTTGGGCAGTGAACATTTTGAAATTTTATATAATCTTCAAATTTTGGAGCAATGCTTATGTTCGTGACGGTGGCCATGACAATGATGGTGCTCGCCTCCGCAAGAGTTTTCGCCTGTAGATAAAGTATCATTGAAATATTGGTTAATAACATCTTCTACTTCTAATTCAGGACACCCGACAACAACTTTTACTCCATTTTGAGCGAATATTTGTAATGGTCTGCCCCCCATACCGCCTGCCAAAACAAGATTTGCTCCTTGAGAAGATATCCAGCTTGCACTCTGGCAAGAAATGCCATCTTCTGGAACTTTCTTTTCAATGCTTATAATTTCTTTAGTTTCTGGATTAACTTCTGCAAACGTAAAGTACTCACAATGTCCGAAATGTCCGCATAATTTTTCTTCTTTTGATGGAATTACAATTTTCATCATTTTATCTCCTTTTAATTTTTCTACATTTGATTGTAAAATGATTGCACTTTCTAAGGCTTCTGTTTCTGTCATATTATGACTTTGAGCATATTCTCTCAAAATATTTAAAACATCTTCATTAATTCTTCTATTGAACGGCACCTTTTTTCTGCAAGTTTTCTTTCTTCCGGCACACTCACGCTTTCCTCCCCAACACTTATTTTGTTTAAAATTACTTTCTTTCATAACTAGACCTCTATTATAATTTACCATATAATCTTGATAATATCAATACATATTCAAGAAGGACATTGCAGGGTATATATCAGACAGCAGCAATGCTCATTCTAATTTAATTATGATGCACTCGATATAAATAATTATCAAACCTAGAGTCTATTGATAGCCTACTATTGTTTCTTTAAACATTTGAGATAATTTTTCTTTTTCGTTACTTCCTGCTGTACTAAATCTACATAATGGGATATCGTATTTTGCAAAAATCGTGTTTTTTAATTCATCTCTTTTTGCCTGTTTACTGCCTTCTTTGTGATATTTTGAACCATCAACTTCTATTGCTAATACTGGAGATTTATCTATTGTTTTGTAAATTAGAAAATCCACATGAGTCCAATCATTTTTAGCATATTTTTTCTCATCATCTGACATTAAGCCCAAATCTCTTATAATCATATTAAGGGGCACATGAACCGCTATTTCATAATTTCCGTTATATTTTTTTATTATCTCATTAATTAAACCATACATAAGATTTTCGCTATCATATTCAGAAATTTTCTTGTATTTTCTTAGAAATATTCTTCTTTGCTCTGCATATGTTTGATAAAGTAAATCAAATACCGAAAATATTTTACTCTCTTTTATTTCGCAATTATTATATTCAATGTATTTAACAAGTTCATTGATTATAGTATCCTTCTTTTGTTCATTTCCGTTAATTACAACAATTAATTGTTCAATTGCCCTTGATATTGCTACATTTAAACGATTGGGATTATCTGTAAAATCTGTTATATTATTATCGACTGTTGACAGAATAATAACTTTATTTTCCTGCCCTTGGAATTTATCCACAGTGTCTGCTTTAACTCCAGTTCCTTTAAATTGACTTTGCAGTGCATTTGTTTGATTCCGATAAGGAGTTACAATACCAAGCGAATCATCTATTGTGCACAAGTTTTCATTAGGAATTATCTCATTTTTTATTACATCTATTTGTCTTTGATTTACATTATCTCTTGTATGATTTCCCGCAACTGTTTTATATACAATTAAAGGTTTTTTGTCACTTTGTATCTTACTCAATATAATCAGTTCATTATTATAGAATTTTTTATTGCAGAATTCTATAATTTTCGGGTGGCAGCGATAATGCTCTTTTAGCAAAGTATGTGGTGCTTGTTTAAATAATTCTGATACAGAAGACAGCAAACAATGGTTTTTATATCTATAAACTTCAGGCATATCAAAATTATTAAAAACTTCATCCGTTAATTTTGCATTTTTAGAATCGACAACATTAGGTAATTGTTTTAAATCTCCAACTATTACTGCTTTTTTGGCACTTGATAATGCCAGAACTCCTGTGCATAAATCTACTTGAGATGCCTCATCAACAATTACATAATCATACATTACGTCTTTAGATAAACACGTTCTTAAAGAATATGTTGTACTCAAAACAACCGGGTAATCTTTAATAAAATCTTCAGATTTAGTTTGTAACTCATCAATAGTGTATGTTTTTCTTTTTTGCAGAGTATATTTTTCTGCCAGCTTTGCTTTGAATATCTGAGTTGAAAGCTCGGAATATTCTTTCATTTTCGAGTTAAAATCAAATGAATTTAGTTCTTGTTCTAATTTTTTTATAGCTTTTTTATTTTTGAATATTTTAATTTGATAAAATTTTTGTTGATATAAAGCAATTAAACATTCCTTTGAATATTTTTTCAATAATTGTTCTGCTATTGTCCTTT
>UNSK01000039.1 GCA_900552525.1 Candidatus Gastranaerophilales bacterium
GTAAAAGATTTATATCAAATTACCTCTGACACTAAATGTTTTTCAAGTTTTATAAAAGAAGCCATACAAAATCCCAGAAAATCACAAGAAACAACGAAAATTCTATTAAACCAAGCTGGTTCTACTAATAATTTTTTAAAATGGTATTTTGC
The DNA here is from genome assembly GCA_900552525.1 of Candidatus Gastranaerophilales bacterium. Lineage (GTDB taxonomy): Bacteria > Cyanobacteriota > Vampirovibrionia > Gastranaerophilales > Gastranaerophilaceae > CAG-196. The sequence goes on from UNSK01000039.1 coordinate 153, forward strand.
AAAAGGCGGATACAAAGAAAAGTATGTTGACTATATAACGCAAACAGTAAAAAAAGCTAAAAATCCGGAAGAATTATTAAAAATATCTCCAAATTGGGGTTTTTGGGCGTTTGAGAATAAATTCGGCAAAGATTTTTTTATAGGAAAGCCTCCTAAAGCTATCGGGACTAAAAAAGACTATAGAAATCTTGTAACAAATCTGTTAAAAAATAAGGATACCGGATTCAATGTCAAAGAATTTACTAATGGCCTCTCCGGAAAACGGGCTTTTCTAGTGGATACTGGAGAAAATAAATACGTTTTAAAAGCCCAAGAAGACTTTGCACTATATTCTAAAGAATTAGACTCTGCGCTTAAAAAAGATAAATGGCTGCAAGATACTTTTATGAAAAGATTCAAAGAAAACGAAAATATGAAGTCTGATTCAAGTTATATAAATGCAATGATAGATTTTTATCTTAACTTAAATAATTGTGTAAATGCCACTAAAATCCACTGTTTTGATGCAAAAACATCTTCTGTTTTGTATGATTATTTATCAGGAACAAATCAAAGTATTACAGATATTAATAAACAATTACCAGACTTAAAAAAATTAGGAATTATATATAATGATATTTTCTCTGACAATTTTAGAGAAAAAGACGGTGTTCTCAAAATAATAGATAGCGGTGAATCGAGTTTTATAGATTTACTCAAACCAACAGTACCAAATTTTCAGATAGAACTGCCTAATTGGTCTGGTAATAATATATTATCTACTTTAGGTGCACTTTTATATCTAAATTATTAAAATATATAACAATAAACTTGCAAAAAAAAAATCAGCAGAATAAAATATTATTGGTCGAAAAAATCAAGTTTGGAATCTTGAGAAGAACAGAAAGTAGGTTATTATGAAAGATGGTATCCATCCAGATTATAAAAAAACTGTTATCAAGTGTGTTTGCGGTAACGAAATCGAAACAGGTTCTGTTGTAGATGATATCACAGTTGAAATTTGCTCTAACTGTCACCCATTCTACACAGGTCAACAAAAAATTCTTGACTCTGAAGGACGTGTTGAAAGATTCAAAAAACGTTACGGCAATAAGTAATAGTTTGTTAAGATTTTACAATAAAAAAGATCCGGTTTACGGGTCTTTTTTATTGACAAGACTTGCTCTATCAAGGTAGAATTTAGCTATGGCAATTGTATATTTATCATTAGGTTCAAATTTAGGCGACCGTGTAGGATATCTACAGCAGGCAACAAGTTTGCTGAGCGCTGTTTCTGATATCAAAATTGTTGCAACATCATCTTTCTATGAATCAGAACCCTGGCAGATGAATTCTGAAAACTGGTTTGTTAATGCTATTGTACAAATATCCACATCACTTACACCTGATGAATTATTAAAAGAATGCCAGAGGATAGAAGCACAGCTCGGGCGAAAAAGGGATTTGAATTCTAAAAACTACATAGACAGAACTATTGATATAGATATTTTATTTTATGATGACAAAATAATTAATACGCCAAATTTAACAATACCTCACAGATTTTTCCACAAAAGAGCTTTCTTAATGGTTCCTATGCTTGAAATAGCTCAAGATTTTGTACATCCACTATTTCAAAAAACAATAGAAACATTATATGATGAGCTTGAAAATCCGGAAATGGTTGTTTTATATGGAACACGGGGGGTAAATGTTTGGGACTGATGAATACTCCCTTTAGACCTCAGCAGATTGCTATTGTTGGCGCTGGTGCTTCGGGTTGTTTATGCGCTTATTTTCTTTTAAAAGCAGGTTTTGAAGTTACTATTTTTGATAAGGGTTCACCTTTACGCACTCTTCTTCCAACAGGAGGCGGGAGATGCAATCTTGCGCATGCTGAATACGACTTCAAAGAGCTTGCAAAAAACTATCCCCGTGGTGAAAAATTTTTATATTCAGTCTTCTCAAAATTTTCAACTTACGATACATTATCTCTATTTAGTGAACTGGGAGTTGAAACATATACTCAGGAAAACGGAAGAATATTTCCTACTTCAAACAGCGCCAGAGATGTGCGGGAAAAAATATTGAGCAAGATAAAAAAAGCTTCAATTATAAATGAAAATGTTTTGGAAGTTCTTCCTAATAAAATAAAAACCTGCAAGGCGGAGTATTATTTTACAGATATCGTTATTGCTACTGGCGGACATGCCGGTTATGATATTATTAAAAATTTAGACATTGATATTGTTACACCTAAGCCGTCACTTGTCGGTTTAAATACAAATAACAAAGCCCCATCCGGAATTGTTTTAAAAGAGGTTTTATCTAATGATTTAAAAATCAGCGATGATTTGCTATTTACACATTTTGGGATATCGGGGCCTCTTGCTTATAAAATTTCTTCAATAAAAGCAAGAGAAAACTTCCCGTATAAATTAAGCTTTGATTTATATCCCAAAGAGATAGAGCTGCAAAAGTTTCTAAATAATTCCCCGCACAAAGATGTTAAAAATATTCTTGTTGATTTTTTGCCTTCTGGATTTGTAAAATATATCCTCGGTGATTTAGCAGATATCAAAGCACATAAAATTGACGGCAAAACAAGAGATTTGATTTTAGACAAAATTCATAATTTTGAAGTTATTGTCACTGGAACAAATAAGGGAGAAGAAACCGTTACAGCAGGCGGAGTTAAGCTCAATGAAGTCAATCCAAAAACCATGGAGGCAAAAAAATACCCGCATATTTATTTTATAGGAGAAATACTTGATATTGACGGCTTTTGCGGAGGTTTTAATCTCCAAAACGCCTGGTCAACAGCTTTTGTTGCGGCAGAAGCTATATCATCTTACTAACAAAATAAACCACGGATTATTTTTTGTATTATCTCCAAAGTGTGAAAATTGGAACATCCCCTTTTTGGTTATATTTATCAAGCCTGTAAGCGGATAATTTTCAAATTTTCCGTTTCCGGATGAGAATGAATAATGATAAAAGTTTCTGTCAGTATCATTTAATAAAATTATTTTAAAATTATGCCCTTCTTTTTTAACTTTTAAAGAATTTGTGTTCGTAGAAAACTCCGAAATTTTTATAATCTTAAAATCAGGAAACATTGAAGCAATTTCATCAACACTTAGTTCTCTGCGGTTTAACAACCCATCAGCATATGTAAAATCATAAAACTTCAAATCTTGATTAGAATAGCCGATTAAGTCACCTTTATATAAAAATTCATACTGACATCCTGTAGTAAAAGCAAAGGTTCCGTCAGAATTATAAAATTCAGAGTAACTGCCTGTTCCATCTGAAACAATTTTAACAAAATAATCTGAATCACGTCTTGAGATTTTATTAGTCCAAACATCATTGTTTAATTTAATCTTATCTTCTTCCTTAATATTTTTATAAGGAATATTCAATAACTCTGAAGCACTGGATGTAAGAGCAACTGCAAATAATATTAATAAACTAAAAAAAATCTTTTTCATATAACTCTCCCGTTACTATATATTATACAGAAACTATTCTATTTGTAAAATCTCAGGTATATGTAGGATGGGAACAGGAACAAAATACTATAAAATATAATTTATGAGTTTAGTATCTAATTTTATAGGTGGAATAGGGGTAAACAGCCTAAGCAGTCTTAGCAATCCTCTAAAAAATGACGTTAATAATAATGACTTTGAAGCCTTACTCCAAAAACAGATGGAAGGAACCGGAGTAAATGAAGGTGAAAATACAACACGCCCTCTTAATCTTGGAGCCCCGCCGGGATTTGAAATTGAAAATTTTGACGGGATAGATTTTTCGGAAACTGCACAGGATCAGATTGAAGCCGTTGGAGAAAAAATTGACACTCAGGAAAATATGAGCAACCCTTTTGATATGAATGGCGACGGAAATGTTACGACATCAGAAGCAGTAACATTTTTCACATCTCTTTTAGATAACAGCTCTAACGGAGAAAATGCCCGTTCTGAGTTATTTGATTTTGCAAAAAAACAGGCTTCGAATCTCTATAACAAGTATTCCAGAACTGTTGTTACAGATGTTAAAGAATTTGTAAATGATATCCAGGAAATGATTAGTTAGTCATAGAATTGAAATACATATTTTTCCGTCTTTTTTTACTTTTACACCAATAAATCAACAATGTTAGCATATTTTTCATTATATTAATAATTTGCCTTTGTGTACGCATAATTCCACCCTTTATTCAATTATATATGAATACACATATATGTCAATAGAATGTAAAATTAATTAATGCAGAAAAAGGACTTGTATAAAATTGTTGGAAAAAATATCCAGAAACAACGACTCATTCAAGGATATACGCAGGAAACATTTGCTGAGCTCATGGGAGTTAGCTGGAGTTACGTTTCTAAAATTGAAGCCGGTATTTTAAATCTATCACTAGGAAAAATTTTAGAAATTGCTGATTATCTTAATATAGAAGTTGATTTGTTACTTAAAACCAAAAATTAAAATTTATCTTTTAGTTTATATACTTGCCCCCTGATTGATTTACCCCCTGTTTGTTATATAATAAAGTTATTGGAAAAAAGATAGCTTTATTTTTGATTTATAAGGAGGTCAAATGGGCAAAATAGAAATTACACACGAAATTGAAGAAAAATGCTGTGTTCACCGCGGTATTAAAGGCACACCTGCTCCTATTCCGCAAGAAGGTGAATGGACAAAATGTAAAGAAATTAAAGACATCTCTGGTTTAACACACGGATGCGGATGCTGTGCTCCTCAACAGGGAACATGTAAACTTACTCTTAACGTTAAAGAAGGTGTTATACAAGAAGCTCTTGTTGAAACAATTGGTTGTTCAGGAATGACTCACTCAGCTGCTATGGCCGGAGAAATCCTTCCTGGTAAAACTATTCTTGAAGCTTTAAATACAGACTTAGTTTGCGACGCTATTAACGTTGCTATGAGAGAATTGTTCTTACAAATCGTTTACGGCAGAACTCAGTCAGCTTTCTCTGAAAACGGACTTCCTGTCGGAGCAGGACTTGAAGACTTAGGAAAAGGTCTTTGCTCAATGGTTGGTACTATCCATTCTACAAAGCAGAAAGGCGTTAGATATCTTTCTCTTACAGAAGGTTATATTCTTCAAATGGGGCTTGATAAAAATGACGAAGTTATAGGATACAAATTCGTTAACCTTGGAAAAGTTATGGATGCTATTAAAAAAGGCGTTGACCCTAAAGAAGCTTATGAAAAGAATATCGGTACTTACGGCAGATTTGCTGATGCTGTTAAGTATATTGACCCGCGCGAACAATAGTGCTACGCACGTAGACATTGGGTCGGGGAACAATCGTAAAACTACAAGTTTAAATAAAAACTCTAAGTTCCCCTCAAATTGAAACTACAAGACAAAGTAATAAAAAGGAAATAAAATTATGACAGTAAAATTTGAAGGACAAGATAGACGTGAAGCTACTCTTAAAAAAGTTTTACCTGAATATGGTTTCAAAAACTTGGAAGAAGCTCGTGAACTATGCTTATCAAAAGGCATTGATGTAGATGCTATTGTTAAAGGAATTCAGCCTATTGCGTTTGATAACGCTTCTTGGGCTTACACATTAGGCTGTGCGATTGCTATTAAAAAAGGCCTTAAAACTGCTGCCGAAGCTGCTGAAGCTATTGGTTTAGGCCTGCAGGCTTTTGCTGTCCCAGGATCTGTTGGTGACAGAAGACAGGTTGGTATCGGCCACGGTAACTTAGCTGCAATGCTTCTTAGAGAAGAAACTGATTGCTTCTGCTTCTTAGCTGGTCATGAATCTTTCGCAGCAGCAGAAGGTGCTATCGGTATTGCAAGAAATGCTAACAAAGTTAGAAAAAATCCTTTAAGAGTTATCTTAAACGGTCTTGGAAAAGATGCAGCTCACATTATCGCAAGAATTAATGGTTTCACATCAGTTGAAACTGAATATGATTACAAAACCGGCGAATTAAAAATCGTTAAAGAAACACCTTTCTCTGACGGAGAAAGAGCTAAAGTTAGATGCTACGGCGCTGACGATGTTAACGAAGGTGTAGCTATCATGATTAAAGAAGGTGTTGATGTTTCTATCACAGGTAACTCAACTAACCCAACAAGATTCCAACACCCTGTTGCAGGTACTTACAAAAAATGGTGCTGGGAAAACGGCAGAAAATACTTCTCAGTAGCATCAGGCGGCGGTACAGGCCGTACACTTCACCCTGATAACGTTGCTGCTGGTCCTGCTTCTTATGGTATGACAGATACTATGGGAAGAATGCACGGTGATGCTCAGTTTGCAGGTTCTTCTTCTGTTCCTGCTCACGTTGAAATGATGGGCGTTATCGGTATGGGTAACAACCCTATGGTAGGTGCTACTGTTGCAGTTGCGGTTGCGGTTGAAAAAGCTATGGCTTAGAGATAAGTAATTATAATAAAAAGTCCTAAGCATTTCTGCTTAGGACTTTTTATGTTACTTTTTGTAAAATTTACTTTGCGAAACTAGCAAACTTTATTTTTACAGGATTTAATATAAAAAAGAAAGAAGGAGTATAAAATGAAAATTCAAAAAATTACAACAAATTATCAAACAAAGAATAATACACAAAATTTTAAGGGATATGTTAATGGAAAATATTATGCAGATCACATAATCGCTGAAGCTAAAAAAGCAATGCATAACCCCAACTGGCAAAAAGAAATGAGAAATGAATATAAAGAATATTTTAAAGGATATGCAACCTGGCATGAAGGAATTAAAGACCAAGGCGGTTCTACGACCAGAGCTATCGCAGGAATATTAACACTAGGAGCGTCTGAGGTTTTGGTTGCAGGAACAGCTACAATTGGTGCAGCCGCGAATCGAATAGGTGTAGAACAAAGAATTAGTGAAATAAAAGATTGCATTATTGACTTATTAAAATCAGGACAAGGATAGCAAATGCAAATTAATCCAATGTATTATAATCAAGAAATTATAAATTTCAAAAATAAAACAGAATGTATTCAAAAAAAAGATAAATCTAATAAAAATATCGGAGTACATAATAAAATAGTTCATTATGCTGCAATAGGAACAATTGGCATTTTAGCAATTATCGCTCTTAAACGCACAACTAAAAACCGAATTGAGAAAATTGCACATGAGGTTATCATAGATGAGCAAATTAAAGAACGGAAGTATCTCTTCAAAAGATTTAGATTTGAAACATTCACAAACAATAACAGTGTAGCTTCAATTGATGAACTTGCCGGATTAGAAGAACTTAAAACTTTTATAAATAAATATCAAACTTTTTCAAATAATAAATCAATAATGCTAGAACACAATGTTGAACCTTTTGCTTCCATTTTGTTATGGGGAGTTCCAGGAACCGGTAAAACATCTGCAGCAATGGGAATTGCAAAGAAATTAGATGCAGATTTTATTAGATTAGATAAAGAACTTTTTGACTCAGAATTTATTTCAAAAGGCCCAAGACAGCTTGCTGAATATTTTAGAAATATAAAAGAACAGGCTCAAAAGAATCCAGAAAAAAAAATAGTAGTTTTTATGGATGAAATTGACAGCACCATATCTATAGACATGGGAAAGGAAGCTAAGCAAGATGACGTTCTCATAAATACATTAAAGCAAGGAATAGTCGATTTACAACAAGAATGCAAAAATGTAATCTTTATTGGAGCAACAAACAAAGATCCAAACGGGCTGAAAAGCGACAACACTGCTGTTAGATTAAACACTGCAATTTTAAGCAGATTTAATTATCAGTTTGAATTAGATTTACCACAACCTAAAGATATTAAAGAAGCCTGGAACAAACTCATAAAAACACAAAGCGGTAAAGAAAAATTTACTGATAAACAAAATGAAATCATTGCCCAAAAATTTCACAAACTTGGGATGTCCTACAGAGATATAAAAAACATTTCTAATAAATTAAACATTGATGATGCTGTTGAGTTTTGCAAAAAAGGCAGCTATAATTCTAAAAAGAATTTAATTGATGTCTTAAAAAATGATGAAAAAATCGGATATAATCACATCACAAAAACGAACATGGACAACAATAAAAAACTACAAATTATAAAAGAATTAGAAAAAGAGCTTTAAGTTTCGACTTAAAGCTCTTTTAAAAGGAATTATGCATTTATTTTCAAATTATTTGTAATACCGTTTATCAGTTCTTGTCCATTCTTCATTTTGCTCATATCAATTACTGAGGTTTTTGCTCCGGAATTTGCAAGAAGAAGATTTCCCTTTTGAGCAAGAACAACATCTCTGCCAACATAGTCAGCAACTTTTTCTATTTCAGCACTGTGATTTGCCAGCATTTCTCTTACATAATTATCAACCGGCAATTCTTTATTATTAACATCTCTTGCCAATTTAATTCTTGATACTGGTAACTTTGCACCAAAACCTACCGGATTAACATTCATATTCATAAGAAATCTCCTTTACAGTTTCTACACATCTTGTTTAAACCCGCTGAATAACAAAAGTTGCTAGTATGTTTAACAAAAGTTTACGAATTAAAAACTTCAAACGTATTTTTGATAACTTCATACCCTTTTAGCAAGGTTTTGTAGTCAACTTTTTCAGCAGCAGAATGCATATTGTAAACATCCGCCAATCCTAAGAGCACCGGCATAAAAAATTCGCCATTTGCATTTTTATTATGGCAGTATATATGAGTTTCAGCACCAGCGTGGAATGATTCAATAACATTTTGAATACCGGCTTTTTTACAGGCTTCTGTATGAACTCTTTCAATCCTGTCATCTTCAGCTTTTTCAAAAGGGAGCAGATGAATTTCAAACTCGATTTGAGCTTCTGCTAGTCCTTTATATTTTTGATTAAATTTATCTACAATTGACTGCATTACCCCCTTAAGTTCTTCTTCCTTTTCTACAGAAGCGCTTCGTATTGAATAAGAAGCCATCCCAAGAGTATTAATTATATTCGTAGAAGTTTTTTTCATAATTTCTGTTATATAATCATTTGTCTTAATTCCTTTTTCTACAATTGCTGAAATAGAGTTTTGAACACCTCCTGCCACAATAGCACCAAGATTACATGATGTTATAACACCTGTTTCATCAGAATAGTAAGCCCCCTGTGGAAATTCTGCCAACAGTTCTGCTATCATCTTAGCAGCATTCAATCTGGTTTCATCACCTATATCAATTCCAGAGTGTCCGCCTTTAAGCCCTCTTACAGTAATTTTTGCATTCGTATAACTTGCTCCGGATATTTGCAGCTGCCCGAGTTTATCCGCATCGCAAACAAGAATATATTTAGATTTAATTTTATCAAACTCAACGTGTTCTACCCCGCTCATGCCGGTTTCTTCATCACGTGTAAAAGTTATTTCCAACCCGCCGCCAGCATTAATTTTGCCTTCAGTAATATCCTTTGCGAGTTTCAAAGCGCATGCAACACCAACTTTATCGTCAGCTCCGAGAGTTCTTCCCTCTGCTTTTATAAAGTCCCCATCCAGATAAATATTTACAGGGCTGTCATCACCGACCACATCCATATGTGAAGATAGCATAAGCGGCTCTTTTGAAGAATCTGAACCGGGTACTCTAATATAAACATTACCATAACTATCTTTTCTGGCATTTATATTATTTTCAGCACAGAAATTTAAAATCCATTCAATAACTTTTTCTTCTTTTAAAGATGGTGATGGTATTGAAACCAGCTTACAAAAAATATCTAAAACTTCATTATCTTTTCTTAAGTTATTTAAATTCATCATTTCTCCTTTATCCTCAGGTTCGTAGTTTCACTTCAAAAGCTATTATATTTACCCCTAGCCCCCTCTAAAAAATCTTTGATTAGTTCCGCCTTCGCCAACGCGCACCCTTACAGAGCGCAGGCATTTCGGGCAGCGGCCGACATAAGCAGTTCCGTCTTTCGTTTTATAAATTCTTCCGTAAACACCGCAGCAATCGAACCATATTCCTAAGAATGCTCTTTTCTGTTTATTTTCATCTTCCACGCTTATTATCCTTATTTTGAGCAGGGCTTCCTGTTATAAACACTTCTTTTCCGTTTGGTTTAAATATACTTTCTGTCAAAGTTCCTAAATAAGTATCGTTAAGGTGCGCATAATCAAATATGATAATACCGCCTAATGAATATCTGCGAGAGGCATGAATTTGTTTTATCAAATCAGAGGTTGCACCATTCATAAATGTTACGAAGAGCCCGGCATAAAGCTTTGTACTAGCAGATTTATTTCGCAGAACTTCATCCATAAGGCCCATTGCAGTTTTGTCATCACAGGTTAAAAACAGAGGAGTAAAGCCATCTACAAAATTATTCATAGACCATGTTCTCCAATCTTGAAGTTTTGTATCTAAGGCTATCGCACGGTTTGGAAATATTACAGCAGTAATAGCAATATTATTGTACCTGCACAGTACACTAACCCGCCTTACAAAGCTTGTTACTTTATTACATCTATAAAACTTCCATTGATACCATAAAGGATCACTTAATTTTAAATCGATTGGATCGACGCCGTACATTCTCTTAAATTCTGCACGCGCATATGGAGTATACCCCCATGTTGAAGCTTCATAAGAAGAGTATTTAGGTTCTAAAGACTGAGGATATCTTATATAATCTAAATTTATTCCATCTGGCTTATATCTTGTTACAATTTCGCACAATAATTCGTAAAGGAAATTTTGTACATCAGGATTTGCAGGGTCAATAAAGTATCCGTTATGTTCTGAGATAGAATAAGGTATAGAGTTTGAACCTACACTCTTTTTAGGGTAATTAGCCCATTCCGGATGCTTAGCAAGAATATATTCAGCATTTGTTTCCGGAGGTTTGTTCCCTACATAGAAAGTTTCAAACCAGATGTTAACTTTAATACCGCGCCTATGTGCCTCATTAATCCATATTTTTAAAGGATCGAAACCGACAAACTCCTCATTCTGACGGATAAATCCGTATCTTGTCATTGTCTGTGACGGGAATATTGTTTTGCCATGATAATATGTTTCAAGGAAAATATTATTTATTCCTGCTTCTGCCAGCTGGTCCAAAGTTTTTATAATATCTTTTTCATTATAAAAAGTAGGCCTTATCCATACACCTTTTAATTCGGTTGAATCATAAGGTATTACTGTAGACATAGCAAGATTAGCAAATTCGATAGCACGAGAAGCGTATTTTTGCGAGTCTTCACTGTTTTTTTGAGCTTTTTGTATATAATCATTTGCTTTGGAAATATTTTGTTCTGTTCTTCTTGGATTGTAATTTGCAGAATTTTGAATATAATAAAGCATCATATTCTGCACTTCCTTAATACGTTCTCTGGCTGTATAAAGAAAAGTATCAGAGGTTACATAAGAAGTAATTGTTTTCTTTTCCAAATCAATTGAAATCTTAGTTCCCACCATTATATTTTCGTTTATCCATTTTTTTGCCTGTCCGTGGCCGCTTATAATAAGCCCATTTGCCGGAATTAAAGAATCTGCACCGCTTAAAGAGGTTACTGTATCTCCTACAACAACAGCTTCAGTTCCATATTCATTAGTGTTTGTTCTGTAGCCAAACGCTGGAGTATAGATTACCAATTGATTAGAGCCTCGAAGTCCTGGATAGTTAAAGCCTTTCAGATTAGTACTTACTTTGGGGTCAATTACATCTATACGGTGCATCGATTGGTTAAATATGATCTCGTTATTCTTAGTAACATAAGGAGAATAGACATTTTGTGCAAAAGACGTCCCGCACAATAAGAAAAATATTGATATTATAAATAGCCAGACTCTGCTCTTCATCCCTTTTGGTCCTCTAGAAACTATTATAGCCCTATAATTATATAAATACAAGATTTTTATTTTACAGAAATCTTAGCCAGATAAGCAGATTTTAAATTATATTCATTCAGCAAAACAGAATTTTTATCTACCCATTCTTTGAATGCATTGATATCTTTATCATAAGTCCATGTACCTTTAACAAACAACAAGTAATAAGTTCCCCTTTTCAAATTTTCTAAGTCTGTCAGCAGATATTTTTCTGAGAACTTTTCATTGTCAGGATAAGTACCTGCAATAGCCTCCGGTAAATTATAAATTCTTGAATAATAGCTGTAAGCCGTTAAAGATCCATAATATAAATATATTGGAGCTTCATCACTCTTCATTGTAACAATTGCAAGAAGAGGTTTTACATCTTGCCTTAAATAGCTTACATTTCCTGAAGTAAACTCTTTTACAAAATTGAAATATCCTCCGGTAAAAAAGAGAACAGATATTAATACACAAACAAAAGATTTCCATTCCTTTTTTAAATTATCAAGAGGGTATATGCTTACTATTATTAAAAACGGCAACAAGAAGAGGGCAAGTCTGCGCTCAAATGGATAAAGCTTTAAATATGCTGCAAGAAGAGTTAATGTAAAAACACTAAATATCTGCACAAAACAAAATCTATTTCTTTTATATAAATAATAAAAACCTGCAATCAGCAAAAACAGCAATAATAAAGGGAATGAATAATACTGAAAAAGAAAATCAAAATTAATTTTGTAAATTTCTATAGAGAATATTTCAAACCCCTTTTTCCAATACTCCGAAAGATAAGCTGAAGAGTGAGTTTTTCCCAAATTTAATACTCCATACGCTAAAGTACACAAACCAGCAGGAACCAAAGACAAAAGTATTTTGTCTTTGCATTTGCAGCAAATGCAAACCGTTAAGTAAAATGCTGCTATTGTTATATAGGCCGGATACGAAAATAAAACACAAAAAGCCCACACAACCCCGAGCCCCAGCCACTGCTTAAGAGATAACTCTTTTTTTAAAACTTTGCTAGAAATTAGCAGAATTAATATTGAAATACATACGTCAGAAGAGTATTGTTTAAAGACCTGTGCATAAAACAAGAGCTGATATGATATTCCGAATGTAAAAAGAGCTGTAGCCCTTGCCAGACGGGTTTGAAAAATTTCTTTTGATAAGAGGTAAAATAGGTAAACAGAAATAAGGCTTGATAAAAACGGAATAAAACGAAAACAAAGTTCATTTATACCAAAATTGGAAACAAATTTGCTTAAAGCCAGAAACAAGTATGGAGCTGATTGAAAATAATTAAGCGGCAAGAATAAGCCCAAATAATTCCGTTCAAAAATATTTTGTGCAAGAAGAATTTCGTCTGTAAAAAATGAATTATTTATCAGATACGCATCAATTCTTAAATAAATTGCAAGCGCAAAGATTATCACTAAAATAAACTTGTAGCTCCGGTTCAAGCCCCCTACCCCTCATATTGATAAGCCCAGGCAGAATGATTATGAATACTCTCCAGTGACTCACATTCAACTTCAAATGAATCAATAATGTCATTATTTCTTAACAAAAGAACAACATCGCGAAGAACATCTTCAACAAACTTAGGATTATCATACGCTCTTTCAGTAACATATTTTTCATCTTCTCTCTTTAAAAGCGGATAAAGTTCCGAAGATGCACATTTTTCAACATCCCTAACCAAATCTTCAATCCATATATGTTCGTCTTCAGGATAAGTTACTTTGATAGAAACAATAGCTCTTTGATTATGCGCCCCGTATTCCGAAATTTCCTTAGAGCAAGGGCACAGAGTCGTTACAGGAACTTTAACTCCAAGGAAAAATCTATATTCTTCATCCTCTTCGCCATAATTATCAAGAATACCTTCAAAAAAACAGTCGTAGCACATTGGTGCAGAAATTCCCGTAACCGGCGATTTTTTATTAATAAAATACTTGAAATCAAACTTCAAATACCCGCACTTTGCATCTAGTTTTTGAACAATGGCTTCAACACATCCTTTAATATCAATACCGAGAGTTTTTTTGCTTCGCCATTCGTTTAAAACTTCTACAAAACGTGACATATGAGTACCCTTATAATGTGCAGGCAGTGTAACACCGGCAGTTGCAACAGAATATATTACAATATCCTCCGCATCCTTCCGCTGTATTGCCAGAGGGAGCTCAAGACCTTTTATACCTACCTTTTGTATTTCTACACCGCGTGTGTCAGATTGATTCTGAACATCTTTCATTACTAAATTTCCACCCCTTCAAAGCTTTTTTGTTCTAATGCAATTAGGAGTTTTAAAGCAGCAACTCTCTGAACTTTAGGAGGAGCATTGCGCAACAGCTCAACAGCCTTAAGCATCATTGGGTCACTGTCATACCAGCGATTACCTTTCCCCTGATATGTGTTAATGATTTCGTAAACGTGTTCTATAACTTCTCCAGCAACCTGCTCTTGAAGTTGAAGCATAAATTCTGCTGCTTCTGTTTTTGTAGTATCAGGCGACAAGCGCAACAGTTCTAAAGCTTCTTTTAAAATCGGATCTCTGTCATACCAGCGTTTATTAATCATTTTTTCCTCGCATTCTTGTAAGTCTTATTGTATTATAAAATATGTAATATTAAAAGGGTGTAAAATTATGAAAATTTTATTAATTAACGGTGCAAATCTTAATATGCTGGGAACCCGTGAGCCTGAAAAATACGGTTCTATGACACTTGCTGATATAGAGAATTCTGTTATCAAACGCGGAAAGGAACTCGGCGCTGAAATTGATGTTTTTCAGGATAATCACGAAGGAAATATCGTTGATAAAATTCAATCTGCAAGAGGTAAATATGATGGTATCCTTATTAATGCCGGAGGTTACACTCACACAAGCGTTGTCATAAGAGACGCTATTGCTGCTGTTCAGCTTCCTGCTGTCGAAATTCATATGACTAATATTCACGCCCGTGAAGAATTTCGGCACACATCATTAATCTCAGGTGTCTGCATTGCTCAGGTTGTAGGTTTCAAGGAACTAAGTTACATACTCGCACTGGAGGGCTTGGTTAACTATTTGAATTCTTAAAAAAGAAACTTCCCGAGAAGGGAAGTTTTTTAATTTCTCTTTTTCTCTCGCTCAATTCTAACTTTTGTTAATGTCTTTTATACTCTCTTATGTATTTATAAAGTTATTTTTTTATTCCAAATTTCAAAGGCAATTTTTATTGTTACATTTATTTACAAAAAAAACCGGAGTTTAGCTCCGGTTTTTTAGAATTACATTTAATAACTATTCTTTGAGGAATGTTTCGTAATTTCTAGCCAGCAGGTGGGTTCTAACTTGATTTATCAAATCAAGCGCAACACCGACCATGATGATTAGAGATGTAGCGCCAATTCCCTGAAAAGTAGTTATCCTTGTTATATAGCTTGCAAAAGCTGGGATTAAAGCAATTATACCTAGGGCTAGTGCTCCGATAAATGTTGTCTTAGTTAAGATTTTATCAAGAGCTTCAGCTGTCGGTCTTCCTGGTTTAACCCCCGGAATTGATGAACCGTATTTCTTTAAGTTGTCCGCAATTTCTTTTGGCTGCATATTAGGCATAATAGATGCGTAAAAGAATGTTAAGGCAACAATCATTAAGAAATAAATTATGTAATATGTAGCACCGCTAGGGTTAAATATTCTTTCTAATACCAGTACTACATCCTGAACCCAGCCAGCAGGCAGATTTGCCTGACCAACTATATGCAGAATTGTAGACGGGAACAAAAGAATAGCTACCGCAAAGATTATCGGCATTACACCGCCCGGATTTAGTTTAAACGGAATAAAAGTATTTACACCGCCATAAACCTTATTTCCGACCTGTCTTTTCGGATTTACTATAATTACTTTTCTTATTGCTTCCTGCATTATTACAATGAAAATCATCGTAACAAAGAATATAGCGAGGAGTAAAATAAATCCCCACATTAATGCGGAATCATCAATAACCATTTGCCATGTCTTTGTCCAATATAAAGGAATGCCCGCAAGGATACCTACAAAGATTATAAGAGAACCGCCGTTTCCTATACCTTTTTCTGTAATCAATTCAGACATCCACATTACAAGAACTGAACCTGCTGTCAGCGTCAGTACTGATGAAATACAGAACATGACAGGATTTAAACCTGGAACAATTGCATTATTAACATGAGATAAATATCCCACGAATATTAATCCTTGAAATATAGCAAGAACAACCGTAAAAATTCTCGTGTATTGAGAAAGTTTACGTCTGCCAGCTTCCCCATCTTCTTTTTGCAGTTTCTCCAATGCCGGTACAATAACCGCCATCAACTGCATAATAATTGAAGATGTGATGTAGGGTCCAATGCCAAGTGCAAATATTGAAACTTTACCCAGAGCTCCGCCTGAAAATAAATCAAGAAATCCTAGAATATCATTACTTCCGGCAATTCTTAGGACATCTGTATTTATTCCGTATAGCGGCATATGGATACCTAATCGAAATAGGACAAGCATTAGAAAAGTAAATATTAACTTTTCTTTCAAGCCTGAAGCATTCCACATTGACATTAAGTCTGCTGTTGTAGGCATTCTCATGCCTCTATTTACCCCTTGCGTCATTATACTAATTCAACCTTTCCGCCTGCTGCTTCAATTTTTTCTTTTGCAGAAGGAGTTACATAATCAGCCTTAACTGTAATAGCTTTTTTGATTTCTCCGCCGCCTAAGATTCTCAATCCATCGCAAGAAGGATGAGCTTTTCTGATTTCTTTTAATGAAGCTAATGAAATTTCAGAGATTTCTAAATCGTTAAGTCTTCCAACATTAATCTGAGCATAGTTGCGCTGATTAATAATCTGGAACCCTTTTAATTTAGGTAATCTTCTATATGCAGGCATCTGTCCGCCTTCGAAACCTCTTTTAGAAGTTCTTCCGGAACGCTGTCCTTCACCGTTATGACCGCGGCAAGATGTTTTACCGTGACCTGATGAACGGCCTCTGCCTACTCTTTTTGATTTTCCTGTTGAACCTTCAGCAGGTCTTAAATCTTCTAATAAAATTTTATCTGCCATAATTTATATTCCTTTTTACTTATCTTTTATTAACCTACAATTTCTACTAAGTGAGAAATCTTGTTTACCATACCCATAATTGTTGCACTGTTGTAGTGTTCAACAACTTGATCTGTTTTGCTTAAGCCCAGAGATTGAGCTACTTTACGCTGCGCAGGAGAGCAGCCGATTAAACTTTTTACAAGTTTTATTTTTATTTGTTTTGTATCTGCCATAATATTATTTTCCTTATTATCTCATTAAATTTTATAACTAAAATAGCCTACTAGTTTAATAATCCTGAGAGGTAATATGCATTATATCCCCTCATTTACCCCTAGTTTAATAACTCAGCCATTGTCAAGCCGCGTTTTTTAGCAACTTCATTAAACGGTTTTAAAGCTTTAAGAGCTTCTAATGTAGCGTTTGCAGCATTAAGCGGAGATTTTGAACCTAAAGATTTTGAAAGAACATTTTCAATACCTGCTAATTCAAGAACGAAACGTACCGCACCGCCTGCAATAATACCAGTACCTTGAGAAGCTGGTCTAAGCATTACAGCACCTGCTCCAGAACGTCCTGTGATAGGGTGAGGAATAGTTGTCTTAAAGATAGGAACTGTTACAAGATTCTTTCTTCCGTCTGCGATTGCCTTTTGTATTGCAATAATAACTTCAGATGCTTTAGCACAGCCTACGCCTACCTGACCTTTTTTATTACCGACAATAACAATTGCTCTAAAGCTTAATTTCTTACCGCCTTTTACAACTTTTGTTACACGACGGATTTGAACAACCTGTTCTTTCCATTCTGATTCAGGTTTTACTTCCTGAGTTTCTACTCTTTTCTTTCTGCCGCGTTGTCTTTTTGCAGGAAGTTGTTCTACATTTTCTTCTGCTTCAACAACAGTTTCTGCAGCAACTTCTTCAGTTGTTGTTTCTTCAACTTGTTTAATTTCTTCTGTCATGTTATACCTTTCTTTTTTTACTTTAACAGTTTAATTTGTATTTTTTAATTAAAACATTCAAATAACTAAGCATTAAAAAACGCCCGAAATTCGGCATTTACAGTATATTCAAATGTGGGTTATTTTCTGACATAAAAATTATAT
>UNSK01000040.1 GCA_900552525.1 Candidatus Gastranaerophilales bacterium
TTTTTCCCCCCCCCCCCTACAGCCGTAAGGGTTTCAGGGATATTATTTGCACCTTTTTTATACATATCCATATATATAATATATTCCACATACAGCTAATTTATAACACTTTATTACAAAATTGTAACAAAACATATAATATTAAGTTTTGTAAAACTTTCTTAAAAATCCAGATATTTTTGTAATATTTCTTAACAAAAGTATTGAAGTTTATATACTTTTGATATATTATGAGTATATAAGATTTGTTTGTGTTTCAAAAATATACATTTATAGGAGTTTAACAGTATGAAAGATCAAGTTATCAGAATGAAGTCAACAACCAACCCTGCAAGAAGCGGATTTATTTCATTTAACACAGAAGAAATGGGCGCCTACTTAAAGAAAGTTAATTCTTATAAATCTTTAGACAGCGCAGAAGAAAAAGAAATTGCCAGAAAAGCAAAAAATGGCGACAAAGAAGCTAAAAAAATTCTGGTTCAATCCAATTTAAAACTCGTTTTGACAATTGCAAGAAAAGCCATCCATGTATCAAAATTACCTATGGTGGATTTAATTCAGGAAGGTAATTTAGGTTTGATGATTGCAGTTGAAAAGTTTAACCCTGATTTAGGATACAGATTTTCAACTTACGCAAGCTGGTGGATAAAACAGGCAATGTTCAAAGCTATTTCTGAACAATCTCACTGCATGAAAATTCCGGTTTATATACAGGAAACATTATCTAAGTTTTCAAAAGTAAAAGCTGAAATGGAAAGAGCTTATAATTGTCAGGTTACAAATAAAGATGTTGCTCAAAAAATGAATCTTGAACCTGAAAAAGTCGATACCTACTTATCAGCTTACACTACTACTGTTTCAATTGAAGGCAGTTTTGATGCAAAAAACGGCAGCGAACTTAATGTTGCAGACGTTTTAGAAGATGAAACTACCAGTGTTGAAGCTTCAATTCAGTATGAAGAACTAAAAAAAGAAATCGCAAATGTGGTTTCTACACTAAAAGAACGCGAACAAAGTGTTATCAAAATGAGATTCGGGCTTGAGAATTTTGCAAGAACGACTCTTGAAGATATTGGTAAAATGTTCGGCGTAACTAAAGAATGCATCAGACAAACTGAAATGAGAGCTCTTAATAAATTGAGAGGCTGCAGCTCTTTAAACTGCTATGCTGACTAAATAATAAATACACCTTTACATTCCTTTACATACTAGCAAATTATTGCGATTTGAATTGTTTATTTATATAATGGAAAAGAAGTGTGAAGGTGTAATTTATGGTTGATATGTTTAACATCGGTTCATCCGGTTTCAAGCAAAATTCGTATGGAAATATACAAAAGATAGGTATGACTCCAAACGGAAGAACTGTATACAGAGTTATTGATTCTAACGGAGAAGAAACAGGTAAATTAAGCGTACCTCAGACAGAATCAGATAAATTTGAGTCTGCTTACAAAGATATAATGGATACTGCACCTAAAATTCAAAAATTTGTTATTGAAAACTCTTCCGAAGAAGATATTAAAAAGCGAAGAACTCTGTCACGTGTAATAGTCGGCACCGGTGGTATTATCGGCGCAGCAATACCAATAGCCTGTATAAAAAATTTATCCACCGCAAAGAGAGTTTTATCAACTGTTGCAGGCATTATCGCAGGTATATCAGCCGGTTTTGCGGCATCGCTTGCAGCCACAACCCCTCCTGGTACTTACAAATTTGCGAAAGCAAACAGAACATTCTCAAAACTTGATATTCAACCGGTTATTGAAAAATAAAATTAAAAATTCCTTTTTTTGCGTATTTTTCATTTTTATACTATAATTTTAATGGAAAATTTTAGTATAATTTAATGGAAGCATCCGGCTTTCGAGTAGCCGGAGAAAGAAGGAAAAATGGTACCGGAAACAAAAAGTTTTCAGTTAGAAATCGGCGGCAAGACCGTCACTGTAGAAACAGGTAAATACGCTCAATCAACAAATGGCAGTGTTACCGTAAGATGCGGAGATACAATGCTTTTTGTTCATTGTGTTGTAAGCAAAGAACCAAGAGTCGGGATAGACTTTTTCCCATTACTTATTGATTATGAAGAAAGAATGTCTTCAATAGGCCGCATACCTGGCGGATATAACCGTTCAGAAGGTAAAGCAAGCGACAAGGCTATACTTGTATCACGTCTTATCGACAGACCTATAAGACCGCTTTTCCCAAAAGGATATAGAAACGATATTCAGATTGTTGCACAGTTATTCAGCTATGATCAGCAAAACCAGCCTGATACACTGGCAATGTTAGGCGCATCTTGTGCATTAATGTTATCTGGAGCTCCTTTTGAAGGTCCTATCGGAGCTGTAAGAATTTCTAAACTTGACGGCCAGCTTATTGCTAACCCTACACACCAGCAAGCAGACAAATCTGACTTAGATATAGTTGTTGCAGGTACTCACGATAGTGTAATCATGGTTGAGGCTGGATGTAAATTCGTTACTGAAGACGATATTATGGAAGCTGTTGAGTTTGCTCAGGGTGAAATAAGAAAACAGTGCGATGCTCAGGTTGAATTTGCTAAAGCTTGCGGCGTTGTTAAAGAAGAATTTGTTAACCCTTATGATACAACTGAACTTAAAAATATTATTAATGAAGTTGCTCATGATATGATTTTTGATGCATATCACAACTTTGATAGAAAATACAGACAGGATAAGCTTGAAGAAGCTAAAAAGCTTGTTAAAGAAAGAGTTGAATCTCTTCCGGAAGATCATTACATCCACCAGATTATTGAAGAAACCGGCATCGACTTTGTAGCCGAAGAATTTAAAGCTGCAGAAAAGAAAATTATGCGTGCAATGATTCTGGATGAAGGAGTTAGAGCTGACGGCAGAAAACCGACCGAAGTTCGTCCTATCTGGTGTGAAGTTGGAGTTATACCGCGCGCTCACGGTTCTGCCGTGTTTACAAGAGGACAAACTCAGATTTTATCAGTAGCAACACTTGCCGGCCCTGGTATGAAACAGGAATTAGACGGTGTTGATCCGGAAACTGAAAAAACTTATATGCATAAATACATCTTCCCGGGCTTCTCTGTTGGTGAAGTAAAACCTTTAAGAGGTCCTGGCAGACGTGAAGTTGGGCACGGAAACCTTGCTGAAAGAGCAAATGTTCCGGCACTTCCTTCTCAAGAAGAATTCGGTTACACTATCCGCGTAACTTCTGATGTATTAGAATCCAACGGCTCTACATCGATGGGTTCAACCTGTGGTTCTTCAATGGCTTTAATGAATGCAGGTGTTCCTGTTAAATGTATGATTGGCGGTGTTGCAATGGGTATGATTACAGAACCTGACAGAGAACCTGTTGTATTAACTGATATTCAGGGAATTGAAGACTTCCTTGGTGATATGGACTTTAAAGTTACAGGCAATGATGACGGTATTACTGCTCTTCAAATGGATATGAAAGCCAAAGGTATTGCAAATGAAACTCTGAGAAGAGCTTTAGCTCAAGCTAAGGAAGGCAGACTGCATATCTTAGGTGAAATGAGAAAGGTTATTACTAAACCTGCAGATCATTTATCACCATTTGCACCAAGCATTACAACAATGACAATTCCAACTGAAGATATCGGAACAGTTATCGGACCTGGCGGAAAACAAATCAGAGCAATTATAGAAGCTTCAGGTGCTGAAATTGATATTCAGGACAGCGGTGTAGTGACAATTACATCTAACGATCAGGAAGGCGCTGCTATTGCTAAAAAGATGATTAATGATTTGACTTTCAAACCTGAAGTTGGAATGGTTATCAAAGGCAAGGTTGTAAGAATTATTCCTATCGGCGCATTCGTTGAACTCGGCGGCGGCAAAGATGGTATGGTTCATATTTCACAAATATGCCAGGAAAGAATTGAAACAATTGAACCACATGTTAACATTGGTGATGAAGTTATCGTCAAAGTAATAAAAATTGACGATAAGGGCAGAATCAACCTTACAATTAAAGGTGTAAGCGAAGAAGACAAAGCTAAAGTCTTGAATGCTTAGTAAAGTTACCTAAATTTAATGGCTGCGGTATTAACTATCGCAGCCATTTTTTCGGCATACGACAAAAAAATGGTGGAGCCCGAAAAATTCGGACTCCGGTTTATTATGTCATATACGTTAGATTACTTCCTGCAAGTTAAAAAGTTCATTTGCTCCAAGCTTTATACTCTTAACTGCTGCCTGAACTCTATTTGAAACACCAAGTTTCTTGTAAATGGATGCTACGTGAGCTTTCGTAGTATGGTTTGAAATAAAAAGTTCATCCGATATTTCCTTATTATTTAGACCTAATAACAATAAATGCAGTACTTCCAGCTCTCTTTCAGTAAAAATTTCTTTTAACACTCACCTTTCCTCTTTTTATAACATACTAATATTTGTACAATATCATTTGCCATGCTGTCTATAAGCTCGGTGGCTACTTTTTTGAATAATAAATTAGTTTTCTTATTAAGTTTTGTAACAATTTTAAATAGTCCCGAAATTACCTATTTTTTCTATACTTTATATATATAAGATGGTATAATAGGAAGAATTACGTAAGATGGCACCAGGATACAATACAGATTTACAATCAATATTAAATAAGGCAATGAGCCAGCTCCAGTCTTTGAGCTCCGGTTCAGAAGCTTCTGGTAAATCTTCACAGCCTGAATATGTTAATTCAATATTCGGTCTGGTGCAAAATGGACAGGAAGCTTTAGAAGGAAATGATGAACAAAAAGCTAAAGCAACTGTTAACATCATTGAAGGCCTTTTGAGCATGGTATCTTTCTCGAAGAATCAGACCGCTCAAGCGAATAAAGAAGTAAAAAACAATGCAGATGATATAAATAAAAATCAGGCTGCTGCTGATAAAAAAGCTCAGGAAGTTCAAGCACAAATAGAGAAAATCACAGCTGACATTGCTGCTAATACTACAAATATTCAGGATGCAATTTCTAAAATACAAGAACTTGGCGGGGACAGCGGTGATATAGCAGAAGTTCAACAGCAGATTACAGAGCAGCTTGATATTATTGAACAAGCTAAACAAGATTTAAATAATCCTGAAAAACGCGATGAAGCATTAGAAACTATTAAAACCGCAGCAGGAGCTATCAATACATTAGTCGGCAATATCCAAAACATACAAACAACTATTGAAGCTCAAAATGCTGTTGTTGAACAGAGCGTTAATAATATTTCAGATTTGATAACAGAATCAGCTACAAAAATTTCAGAAGGCGTTGCTGATATTCAACAATATATTCAAAAAGGAACCGCTTTAGGAGCTAAATCAAGCCAGATTACAGCTCAGGGCGGAACTGATGTACCGATTGGCAATGGTGAAATTAAGCTTGGAGAAGCTATTAATTCAAACGCTTTCTCTGCTATCGGCTCAG
The DNA here is from genome assembly GCA_900552525.1 of Candidatus Gastranaerophilales bacterium. Taxonomy (GTDB): domain Bacteria; phylum Cyanobacteriota; class Vampirovibrionia; order Gastranaerophilales; family Gastranaerophilaceae; genus CAG-196. The sequence continues at coordinate 5,423 of UNSK01000040.1, forward strand.
GAGGCAAAGGCGCTCAATATATTATGGACGGAAACCAGAGAGTGTCTGCCGGCCAAACAAGAATACAGGGCGGAGCAAAAAACCTTCAGTCATTAACTGCATCCATCGGTAAAATGGGTCAGGATATATCTTCATTAAGCGAATTTACAAATGCAATCGGCAAAGTCGGCGAAGGAGCTGCAAGCCTTGCCGAACAATATACTAATGCTGTAAAACCTTATATTGAAGCTACAGGAACCTGGGATGTTGATGCTATCATCGAAGCTAATACAGAATTGCAATCACAGGTTGAATCATTTGGATCTCAAACTCCTGCTGATACCAATACTGAAAATGGCGAACAAAAAGAATTTTTAGATACAAAAAAATTCAGAGCTGCATTCGGCATCTAACTTATTAAGATTATATTAATTTTTATTAGCGAGTGTATTAACTACACTCGCTAAATTAATATTGGTGCTTGAATTTGGGGCTTCTGTATATAAAATTTATCCCCTCAACATCACTGTACACTTGCGTTGACAACAATTTTAATTTGTGTTGCAATATTGTTATAGCCGTACAGAAAAAGGAGATTTTAATATGACAACGAAAACAAAAAAGAACGTTGAAGCTCTGGAAAAATCTCTCAACTCATCAAATGTAGTTGAAACACTTGATCAGTTGGAAGCATTAATTTCCCGCGTTCACAAAGCTCAAAGAATCTTTGCAACTTTTTCTCAAGAAAAAGTTGATGCTATTTTTAAAGCAGCAGCAGGTGCAGCTGATAAGGCTCGTATTCCTCTTGCAAGAATGGCTGTTGAAGAAACCGGAATGGGCGTTTTAGAAGATAAAATTATAAAAAACCACTTTGCTTCTGAATACATCTATAACAAACACAAAAATGCAAAAACTTGCGGTATTATCAAAGAAGACAAAATCAACGGTATTAAAATTGTTGCAGAACCTTTAGGAGTTTTAGCAGGTATCGTTCCTACTACAAACCCTACTTCAACTGCAATTTTTAAATCTCTAATCGCTTTGAAGACAAGAAATGGTATTATCTTCTCTCCACACCCTAGAGCTAAAAAATGCACAATTGAAGCTGCAAAAATCGTTCTTGATGCTGCTGTAAAAGCAGGTGCTCCTGAAGATATTATCGGCTGGATTGACGTTCCATCTATTGAACTTTCAAGCGCTTTGATGAAACACCCTAACATTGATTGTATCTTGGCTACAGGCGGTCCTGGTATGGTTAAGGCTGCATACTCATCAGGCAACCCTGCTTTAGGCGTAGGCCCTGGTAATACTTCTGCAGTTATTGATGAAACTGCTGATATTAAAATGGCTGTTTCTTCTATACTTATGTCAAAATCTTTTGATAATGGTATGATTTGTGCTTCTGAACAATCTGTAGTAGTTGTTGACAGCATTTACGAAGAAGTTAAAAACGAATTTATTTACCGTGGTGCTTACCTTCTAAATGAAGACCAAAAACAAAAACTCATCGACCTTCCTCTTATCGATCCTAAGAGAGGTACTGCACACCCTGACGTTGTTGGTCAAAAACCGCACAGAATTGCAGAACTTTCAGGATTTGGGGCTGATGTTCCGGAAGATGCAAAAATATTATTAGTAGAAAGACCGGAAGTTGATTGGGAAGATCCATTCTCTAGAGAAAAATTATCACCTGTACTTACAATGTACAGAGCAAGCGACTTTGAAGATGCTGCAGAAAAAGCTTACACACTTGTAAGCAAGGGCGGCTTAGGCCACACTTCAGTTCTCTATACTGACGAACGTCATAAAGAAAGAATTGACAAGTATTCTGAAAAAATGCCGACTTGCCGTGTATTGATTAACCAGCCTTCTTCTCAGGGCGGTATCGGTGACTTATTCAACTTCAAGTTAGAGCCGTCACTAACTCTCGGCTGCGGTTCCTGGGGTGGTAACGCTGTTTCAGGTAACGTAGGCGTTGAAAACTTATTGAACTACAAGACCGTTGCTGAAAGGAGAGAAAATATGTTATGGTTTAAGGTTCCTGCTAAAGTTTACTTCAAGAGAGGCGCTATTGATCTTGCTCTTCGTGAACTTGCCGGTAAAAAACGTGCATTCATCGTAACAGATAGATTCTTATTCAACTCTGGTGCTGTAAATGCTATTACTAATGTATTGGATGAAATCGGAATTGAACACGAAGTATTCTTCGATGTTAAACCGGATCCAACATTATCTACAATCGATCAAGCTATGGCTATATTAAAACCGTTTGAACCTGATGTTATCATTTCATTAGGCGGCGGTTCTCCAATGGACGCAGCTAAGATTATGTGGTTACTGTATGAACAACCTGATACAAACTTTGAAGATATCGCTATGAGATTTATGGATATCAGAAAGAGAATATGCTGCATCCCTGAATTAGGCAAAAAAGCTACAATGGTTGCAGTACCAACAACTTCAGGTACAGGTTCAGAAGTTACTCCGTTTGCTATTATTACAGATGACGAAACTCACGTAAAATATGCAATCGCAGATTATGCATTAACACCAAATATGGCAATCGTTGACCCTAACTTCGTTGATGGTATGCCAAAAGGCTTGACTTCAGCTTCTGGTATTGATGCTCTCGTTCACGCACTTGAAGCTTATGTATCTTGCATGGCTACAAACTTCACTAACTCAAATGCTTTAGAAGCAACTAAGTTAGTATTCAGATATCTTGAAAGATCTTACAAAGAAGGTGCTAACGATCCTATGGCAAGAGAAAAAATGCACTATGCTGCAACTATTGCAGGTATGGCATTCGCTAACTCTTTCTTAGGATTATGCCACTCAATGGCTCACAAACTTGGTGCTATGTACCATGTACCTCACGGTGTTGCTAACGCATTATTAATCAGACAGGTTATGAAATACAATGCATCTGATGCACCGCATAAACAAGCAATCTTCCCGCAGTACAAATTCCCTTGTGCTAAGGCTAAATACGGTCAGGTTGCTGACGAATTAGGTCTGGGTGGCAACAATGATGATGAAAAAGTTCAATTGTTAATCAATGCTGTTGATGACTTGATGACAAGAATCGAACTACCTAAATCTATCAAAGACTTCGGTGTTGATGAAGAAACATTCATGAAGAACCTTGATGAGCTTGTTGAATTGGCATTTGACGATCAATGTACAGGTGCTAACCCTGCTTATCCGTTCATGTCAGATATCAAACAAATCTACATTGATGCTTACTACGGTAACGTATAAGAACAATATTCCAAAACGAGCGGTAAAAATACCGCTCGTTTTTTTTTACAAAATAAAAAAAAGCCTAATTTTTTCAAATCAGGCGCTAATAGATTGGGGAATTAAATTAGTTAAGTAAGATGGTTTGGTATTATTAAAAACCTATTTTTTTGTTCTGGATATAAACGTAACTCTCGATTTCATATCCATTGCAAAAAGCCTCATTTCATCCATTAGAATGTATGATTTGTCATCAGCATGATTATTCTCATTAATATAAAATTCGCGCGAAATCTGCGTAGCCATAGCATTAATATTGTACGTTTCTAATAAAGCCATACTTAATACCTCATCTTTTAATCTGATAAAAGAGCGTATTTACTTAAGGCCTTAATTTCTCTCATTTCAAGGCGTTCTTACTTAAGCCGGTTTAATATTTTTCAAATTACAAACGGTTTGAAATATACCGTTTTTATAACGGCTGTTTGCAATTTTAAAATTATTTTACCTGTCCTGCTCTCTTATATTTGTCTTACATATATATAAAGTATATAAATTTAGCTCAATTTCATCAAAAGTAATCTTTGTTACATAACTTTACAAAGTTAATCACATACTCTTAGATTAAATTTGTTGTTATTACTAGTTTTTAGCCTATTTTTGTAAAGATTTGTAAATATTATTCAAAAAATCCTAAAGTTTTCAGAAAACATGCCGATATATATTATATATCATATAAGAGGTGTGTATCATGTCAAACTTCACGGTCAACGGAGTATATTCTTACACAAGCGCAAACATCTACTCTTATCTAGGCAGGGTGCCTACAAATTCTGCTGCATTAGAACGGGCTTTTGACGATTTTGATATTACCCCGACCGGCAAAACTGATGATTTAAAGAAACTAAATGCTGCGATGTATGAAGAGTATTCATCGCAGGTTCAGGAACAGATTAAAAATCAGAATAATCAGCAGGTAATACCTTGGGCAGGGTTATGTGCACAAATCGGCATACAGGCGACAGGTGATTATGACAAAGATTATGCAGCCTTTAACAACGCTATCCAATTATTAAGCCAGAGTGCAATTGACGGACAGGCTATGACATACTTTGCAGGCTTAAGAACGGAAGCACAGCAGGCTTTCGGGTTATCAAATAAACCGGGAGCACAGGATGCGCCTATTTCCTATAAAACTTATCAGGCGCAATTCCTATCTTAAATGTCGGGCGGCTAATGCAGGGTTTAGCCGCCCTTTTGGTTTTTATGTTATAATTAGCTTATGAATATACTGGTTACAGGCGGGAGTAAAGGTATTGGAAAAAATATTGCCGGAGGGATGAATGGCTGCATTTTTACATGCGGAAGAAATGAAGACCTTTTGAAATCGTTTAAAAATTATTGCGTTTGCGACCTTGGAACACTTGAAGGGATGAAAAAACTCGGGGATTATATTGAAGCCAACCGGATTGATATACTTATAAACAATGCAGGAGAATATATTTACTCTCATATTGAAGAAATCGGAATAAATGAAATTGAACATATTACGCGGACTAATTTGGAAGCTCCTATGTACTTGATTTCACGTGCCGTTCCCTATATGAAAAAACAAAAATGGGGCAGAATAATTAATATTGGTTCAATAAGCGGTGTTATGGGAGAAGCGGGAGCAAGCCTGTATTCTGCGACAAAATCAGGACTTATCGGAGCAACTAAAGCTTTAGCATTAGAGCTTGCTGAATATGGAATAACTGTTAATACTATAAATCCGGGCTGGGTTGATACAGATATGGGAAATACATCTGCTAATGAAGGAGATTTTTCTAAGGAAGAAATTGTTGAATGCATTCCTCAAAGAAGATTTGTTCAACCTTCTGAAATTACAGGAATGGTTAAATATCTAATTTCTGATGAAGCAAAAGGTGTAACCGGCCAGTCAATTAATTTATGTGCAGGCTTAACCTGCGGTTGTTAATAGTTAACCACGTCCTGACATAGTAAGCTCCATCATGATATTCCAAGCCTCATCAGACATATCTTTGCAATCTACAGATTTAGTTCTAATTGAATATATTGATTTGAATAACTCTGCGTCATTAATTCCTAAATCTGCATAGGAACAACAAGCAGGAACTTTATAGCGAGAAATTATAAATTTCCCGTCAGGCCCTTCCTCTGGCTTCATTCCAAAATATTCAAATATTCTTTTCATATCATGCTTTTCTATTGCTTCACCCAATTCTTTTTTAATTCCCTCTGCACCTTTTTGGGATTGTATTGCATAATCAACTTCTTTTTCCGCATCTTGATTCAATTGCAAGTTGTTTTCTTTCCTGTATTTCTCAAATATTTCGAAATAATTTAGAGGAATTTTTCCATTATTTAAAACACCTTGAATTTCTTTCACAGCACCATCTACAAACCGTACTCCTAATTTCGGCTGTCCGTTTTCCAGATAAACATGGAAATCTCCCTCGCTCAAATACGGTTCTGCATTAAAGGATTTTGTACACCAGGTCTTGTAAGAAAGTGTTTTAAGTTTATCAACATTGGCTTCAAAATTATCAGGGTTATTCTTTTTAGAAGGGATTACTACCCAGCCGGTCTTATTTGTGCCTGTATTTGTATCATTAAGCAAATGCGACCGTAAATTATTTTTATATAACTTATTAAAGCTAAAATCTTTTTTCGGCTCGGCTTGAAGTTCGCTATTCAATCTAAATACAGTATCGGCAAGAACACCTTTGGACAACATTGGCGGCAGAGTATCATTCTTTTCTGATAACTCTGAAGTTACGCCTGCTAAGATTAAAAGCCGCATCGCCCAACTATATGCATCATTTCCTTTCGTTACGTAATCAAACCAATCTTTTAAAATCCATTTTCGCTGCGTAACGGCTTCATTGCTGCGGGCAGGAAATTTTCTTTCTGTAATAACTTGCACCTGAGTCTTTGCCCAATTTTGAAAATCTGCAATTACATCAAACTTTTCTATCGGTGCTTTAAATTTTTCCACAACAGCATAATCAATCCCCTTAAACTGAGATTTTTTCATTGCTTGAAAATTCGGATTATAATACTGATTTCCAGAAATATACATAATTGACCTTTTACTTACTACACACCCTCTATAAGTAAAAACAATCGTTAAAATTGCTTTTCTATAAAGAAATGTTAAGCAGCTTTTATGATACAATATCATAAAGGAAGGGACAAAAATATGTATACAAAAGCCGAATTATTAAACTTATACAATATGGACTTAGACTCTCTTTTAAATGAGTCTAAAAAATACTTAAAAGACGAAGTTGAGTTTTGTTCTATCATAAATGCGCGTAATGGCAAATGCTCTCAAAATTGCAAATATTGCGCACAAAGTTCACATTACAACACAGAAATCGAGTCTTATCCGTTGATGGAGGTAAATGAAGTTCTGGAAGCCGCTCGTGACAGCCAAAAGAACGGAGCTGACAGGGTCGCTATTGTAACCTCCGGCAAAACTCCTGATGAAAGCGATTTTGACACAATGCTGGATATGATTAAAGCTTTAAATAAAGAGGGGATTAAAAGCTGTGCCAGCATTGGGATTTTAAATGAAAACCAGGCAAAAAAGCTTGCTGAAACAGGTCTTGTTAGATTTCATCATAATATTAACACATGCCGGTCATATCATCCGGAAATTTGCACGACTCATACTTATGAGGACAGAATCAACACTGCAAAACTCGTAAAAAAATATGGAATGGAACTGTGCTGCGGTGTTATTATCGGTATGGGCGAAAGCATTGAACAGCGGATTGAAATGGCGCTGGAGCTTGCTGAAATTAATCCTGACAGTATCCCTGTAAACATTCTTACACCTATTCCAAATACTCCTTTTGCAGATTATGGTGATAAGATTGATGAAGAAAATATTCTCAGAACACTTGCCATATTTAAGATCGCCTGTCCTGAAGCTTCTATAAGAATTGCCGGCGGTAAAAAAGCCAGATTGTCTGAAGAAACTATCGAAAAGGCTTTTAGATATTGCACAGATTCTACAATTGTAGGAAATTACCTTACAACAACAGGCTTTACGCCGGATGAAGATGAAAAATTAATTTATAGAATAGGACGGAAACTGAAAAAATGTCACTCTTTAAGCTGTTCTTAATTTTTGTAAAAATTGGAGCTATACTGCTCGGAGGCGGCTATGTCATTTTACCAATTATGACAAGTGAGTTTGTAGACAAAAGAAACCTTGTGTCGCATGATGACTTAATTAATTATTTTGCCCTTGCTCAATCTCTTCCAGGAATTATTGCTGCAAATATATCTATGTTTATCGGATATAAGCTAAAGGGTAAATGGGGGGCTGTAGCAGCCATGGCGGGAGTAACATTTGTACCTTTCTGGTGTATAGTACTGCTTGCTTCAGTTTTAGGAGCTTTAACAAATAATTCTTATGTACAGGGGGCGCTCTGGGGTGTCGGGATTTCTGTAATCGCCCTTATTGTCTTGACTGTAAAAGAAATGTGGCAAAAATCAAATAAAAACACTTACTTTTATACTATTTTTATCCTCACTCTTGCGACCCTGCTTGTATTTAAGCTGTCGCCAATACAAACCATTGTGTTGTTCACTATGCTCGGGGTTTTATATAAAAGACTCAGGGAGGCAAAAGAATGATATATATACATTTGTTTCTTGAGTTTTTTAAAATAGGTTTATTTTCCTTTGGCGGCGGGTATGCAACAATACCTTTTCTATATCATATTTCACAGGTATATAACTGGTATTCGCTTGATGAATTAACACAAATGGTTGCAGTAGCGTCAATTACCCCGGGACCGGTAGGTATTAATGTTGCGACTTATGCTGGCCTAAAAAGCGCAGGGGTTTTAGGTTCAGCTCTTGCTACAACCGCAGAAATGCTGCCTTCACTATTCCTTGTAATAATTGTTTCTAAACTGCTAAAAAAATTCAGTGATAATTATTATGTAAAATCGATTATAGAAACCTTAAAACCAATAAGCTGCGCTCTCTTAACCTCTGTTGCAATAGGACTTTTAAAACCGGAAATAAAGGATATTAAGGCTATGATTTTACTTGCCGCACTTCTGTTAATAAGCTGGAAATCAAAAAAAGATCCTTTATTTTATATATTAATTTCTGCTCTGATTGGTATATTATTTAAGATTTTCTCTATCTAACAAAGGTTCCTTCATAACAACCTTTAATTCTACACGACGGCTTTTTGCATAATCTTCTTTACCGTTAACAAGAACAGGTGTGGAAAAACTTGCACCTTCTACTATAATCATTTTACGCAATCTATTGCCGTTTGCTTTATTATAAGGAGTATTTGTCATGTAATTAGCTACAGCATAAGCTCTTTTAAGGCTAAGCTCCATATTTTTCATATATTGTTCGTCATCAGAATACTTGCCTTGAAAAGTTTGAGAGTCTGTATGGCCTTGTATAATAATTCTTTCTATATTTTTATCAAGATATTCATTAGAAAAAATAGAATTCAGATAAGCCGGAGCAAATTTCGAAAGATACTGTTTACCTTTTTCAGAAAGTTCATAACTGTTAACATCAAACAGCTCTAAGTCAGAAATTTTGACTACTCCGGAAGTATCAATATTAGCCTCTATGTTCTGTTCTTTTAATGCTTGTTCCAAAGCTTCAGAAGCCCTGCTCTGTTCCATCTTACCCTGAATTTTTTCATAGTAGCTTGTCATATATGTATAGAAAAACAGCACAATAAATACCAGTACAAGAGCTGTCATAAGGTCAGTCATTGTAACCCAGAATATATTATTTTCACTGCTGTCATCTTTGTGCGGTCTTATTCTCATCAGTTATCACCTGCTCCTCTAGAAAAGTTTATCCACAACATCTCCGCCGGAACCTTTATTAAAAGATTCATTCAGCTTATTCAAACTGTATAAGATATTTTCCAGATAAGGCAGAGTAGTTTCACTGATACTCTTTTCCATAGCTTTTGCAAAATTCTCTGGTAAAGCTTTTAACAATTTCTCATTAGTTACGTTCTGAATTTTTGACTCTTTTACCAGATCAATAAGGAATTTTTCGCTCGTAACGACATCAAAAAGTCTGATAAACTCCTTTTGTATCGCCAGATAATACTTTTTACACATCCTGTTATACATAATTTTTTCTATAAACATAAATAACAGAGAAAATCCGACTGCAAAAACAGAACATAAAGCTGCTATCTGAATATTTGCAATCAAACCATTCAAAGACTCTCCGACATTAGCATCCATTGAGAAATTAACTTCAGTAAAAGCAACCGCCATTTTCAAAAAAGTAAAAAACGGGCCTAAACCTGTTAATAGCGTAGGCATTGTTTGTATAAATTTATGGTTTATTTTTGAAAACACAAGAGTATCTTCATTAAAGAAATAAGAAGCATCTATCGTTAGATAGATTTCCGGTTTAAAATCGCCGGTATTTGTAGGATTTTTTGTTGCTATATAAAGTTTTTCAGGGAAAATCAAAGCCTTTTTAAAATCTTCCCACGATGTTGACGTAAAAGGATTATTCTTCATAAAGTTATCAAGTTCATTAAAACGGTATGACAACTCTTTTTTATTCAACGACTTTAAAAAATTATAAACTGAATTGAGGTTCTTTTCTACATACGCATAATTTTTCAAAACAGTCATTATAAAAAACAGAAAAAATACCGTAATAATTAAAATCGCCGGCTCTGTTATAATCTTCAATATAGTCATGTCAACTCCTCAAATTCCACTTCCCAATTGTAGCATAAAGTTTAATTTTAGGCTATAATCATACATATGAAATGTCCTAAGTGTCATAAAACGATTTCAGATAATCTGACAGTTTGTCCGTACTGCCATAAGGTTTTAGCTCTGGAGTGCCCGAATTGCCACTCTTTAGGAGAATCACCCGTTTGTGAAAAATGCGGTTACATAATTCTTACAAAATGTTCCAAATGCGGCAAAACAGTTTCTACATCTGCACAAAAATGTAAGTGCGGATTTCCGGTCAAAACAAGTGTTGCTTATCAGGAATGCGAAACTGATGAATTCGCCTCGCTTATTATACAGTTTTCATCACTGAAAAATATAAGACGACTGCTTGGCTCTCAAGAACTTTTTACAAAATTCTTTTTCAGGCTGCGCAATCTGCTAATGGCTCAATTCAAAGGTATTGACGGAAAAATTATTAATTATAATGATACGTTTATCATTAATATGAATAAAGAATTATCATTCCCGACCTCTGCCAATAAAGCAATAAGGCTTGCTATAAAAATAATAAACGCATTCTCTGAACTCAACGCCAACGTAATTGAAGAACTTAGCACTCCTTTAAAACTGAATATAACCATAATTAAAAAATCATCTGAGGAGCTGCTCGATAAAACAATCGTAGATACAAATGTAAAACTGCTTTCCGTTAAAAAGAATGAAAAACGTTATCTTAAAGGAATGCAGATTATACTAGATCAGTATGTCTGCGACTGCATAAGCAAAGATTATAAGACAGACTCACTGTATTCTGTAGAACAAAACGGCACACCGCTAATGTTTTATGAAATATTGCTAGACAGCTATGTACTGCCCCCTTCTGAAAAAAACACAGACGTCCAACTGGAAGTTCATCAAAAAGAAATTACCAAACCTGCAAATGAGCCTTCTGATGATATATACAGCTTTAAGGTTTTTGACATTAATGCAAAGTGTAAGTTTGAAAAAGTTAACGCTGTATCTTTGCTGGATAAACTTCAAAACAACAAAATTATATCTATCCGTTCTGAGAAGGACTTAGAAATACGCACCGGAGATTTGGTTAACTATCTGGAGTCAAAAGGTTTAAAACCGGTTCGCGCCATCTGTTCGGAAGAACTTAACTACAAGCCTTGGGGTGTCTTTGAGCAGCTTTTTAAAGATTATTACGGACTTTCATTCCATAAAGCTTTAATACCGCCGGATTTTGATGTAAAACGATTTAAGGCAATCATTGATTTGATTAACTCAAAACCTAGAAAAGCATCTACGCCTGAAGATGCAAGATTTGCATATATGGAAGATTTCGGAGCATTCTTAAGTTCGCTCAAAAACTGCGCTGTAATAATTGAAGGTTTTGAATATATGGATGACACGTCCATTCAAACACTTGAGCTTTATTTTGACAGGTTTAAAAATATTAATGTACAATTTGTATTTATCACTGACAGCGAAACCTCTCTTCATTCCAAAGTCAAAGGACTTTTAAGAACACCTTTATACACCGAATACACTCTTCAAAAGTCCAATATGGATTCTATCCTGACAACAGTAAAAGAAGAAGCATCTGACTTTATTCAATCATTCTTTTTTGAAAAAATTAAAGAAAATTATAATGGTTCTCTTCTATATTTTGATAACGCGTTAAAATACCTGATTGAAAAAAATATATTAATAAATTTTGATGGCAGACTTATAATAAAAAATAACGGTTCTGTTATTCTCCCTAACAGTCTTGCCGGATTATTAAAAGCTAGACTTAAAGAATTAAGTAAAGATATGGATGCCTCAATGATACTTGCCTATTCTACTTATCTAGGAGGCAGGCTTGACTTTGAAGTAATTACTAAACTTGGCATCAAAAACACAGAGAAAGCTGTTCAAACACTTATTAATACAGGTTTTGCATATTCAGAAAACAATGTGCTTTATATTAATAACTACAATCTAGTAAAACCGGTTATTCAAGCTTCTTTGAAAAAAAATGTAAATGAATTCCTTGCAAAAAATATTCTGGCAAATATAGGAAAAGGCTTGGATGATACAACAACACTGCTTATAATGGGAAAACTTTCACTGTTTAAAGAAGAGTATCTTCTCCTGTGGAGAAACTCCCAGTTTGCAATGGCTGCAGGAGATTACGATTCTTATTTAAAAAATTGTCTTGGAT
>UNSK01000041.1 GCA_900552525.1 Candidatus Gastranaerophilales bacterium
AGGAGATTCTGATAAAAGTGAAGCTAAAATTGATAAAGGTATGAGCAAGAAGGCTCTAGAAGAAAACCTTAACAATATTCCAAGTAAAAACTTTGATATCAAGAAAATGCTTAAAAACGGGCTGATTGAAAAGGTTGCAGGAATAACCAAAGAAGATTTTAATAAACTTTCTGACAAAGAAAAAAATCTCATTATTTCTGCTGTAAAATATTCTGTTGTAAAATTTGATGCCTTGAAAAGCCAGGGAAAAATTAATGCAAATGCCAGCGAAGAAGAGTTAATAACTGCATTTGCTAATGTTTTATTTGAAGCACTGGAAAGCGGCGATTTTGAAAACTCTAAAGACTTTGAAAACGCTATAGGAGATATTGTAAAAGATTTAGGCGAGAATTTTGACAAACGGTCAAATAAAGAACAAAAAAGACTTTTAAAAGAACGCCGTTTAATTGCAGAACAAAATCTTAAGAGCGAACTTGAGGCAATAAAAGAGCTGCCGGAAGAAGAAAGAGCTGTGGCAGAAAAACGTATTAGAAGACGTTATCGTCATATATTCCGCGGCCGTTTTTTAGATATTACAGCTCAAATGAATTCTGAATGCGGCGTAAATGCTATAATTTTATTAGATTCTAAAGACATGGCTTTTGGAGCTAAAACAGTTTTGAGAACCAGATGTAATCAGGAAGAAAAGACCAGAACTGCTGATTATGCAAATTATGAATTTACAAGAGGGTTAATTAAAGATTATAACGAAATTGGAAATCCTGTAGAAGCAGAAGTGCTTAAATGTTATACACAGACATTTATGGAACAAAAATCAGCAGATGCTGTTATTGAATACCAGCAAAATTACAAAGAAGACAGAAATAAATACGAAACAGCACTAAAAAAACAACGGAACGGGCTGCCGTTAACTGATGAAGAAAAAGAGCTTTTAGCCGTAATGAAAAGCGAATACTACACAGCAACAGCTCAAGGTATCGGTCAGGGTGCTCTACATAACGTTAATATGACATCCGGGCAAAAGGCCGAATTTCTTTCTAAATGGGAAGAAGATGCTAAACAATACAGTGACTATCATCAGGTTGTCCAGAATGTAAAAAAAGAAATCGACAAAAATCCGGAATATAAAGAGGTAAAAACAAAGCTTGCAGAAATTAAACAGGAAAAGAGTGCAATTATCCCGCACAAAGTAAAACATATAGAAAAATCTAATCCTGAAGAAAAAGCAGCTGAACTGACAGTCGTAAAAACATATTCAGGGCAAAAAGCAAAAGCTGTCGTATCTAATCCCCAGATAAAGGTAAAAAATCGTTCAAACCCGGTTATAATTGCCAGAGATATTCAAGATTGCGGTATCCAGGAGGCTATAAAGACATACGGAAGTGATGCAATACAGGTAATATTAGATAACTCAAGCTTTAAACACCTGCGTTCAAAACTTACCACTATAATAAGATCTTATGATTTAAAAAGTCTTATTGATATTACTACAAACTGTTCCGACAGTTCATTTATCTACATATGCAGTATCGTAAACAAAGATTTTATCCCTAAATTAAAAGAAAATAGGGTACACACAAAAGGTTTATGCTATGCTGCTGACAAGCAGGTAAAAAATATTGAAGGTGAATATGCAAATATTTAAAAAACTGTTATACAATATACTGGCAATTCAGGAAAAATTACTCAGAGCTCAGCTTTCAAAAACAATTGGCGTAAAAAATAACTCAAAAAAGAAACGCCACTACTTTGGAGGGTGTACTATCGACTTAAGTACTCTTGCTGAAAATGAAAAACAAAAACTTGAAGAAGAGATGACCTTAATCTTGAAAAAATATAATTATGAGCCGTATGAAATATTAAAATACATTGAAAAACAGGGTACTAAAGTATTTTATCTTGATAATGCCTCAAAATTTCTCACCCCTTTAGGTGAAAATGAGGGATTTATCTACCCTGCAAAGGGAAGCAAAGCACTTTACCTATCACTTGCTATAAATAAAAAGATTGCATTTAAAACAGATGAAATGTTTGTTTTATCAAAAGGTGCCATTAATAAATACTATTTCTTGTATCATTTTTATAACTGGTATGCTTTCAAAAATAATATAATGGGCTTAGATAGAGAAGCCCAGGAACTTCTTAATAAATACCTGTTTGAAACGACAGACACTAAAAATCTTCAGCTTGCAGATATCTACAAACTCAAAGATGCTATACGTCAGGATAAAGCAGCCATAGAATTTGTTATAAAGCTATGCCGGAATTACGAAGGAACAAAACAGGCACTCAAAAAAATGCATGAAGCAGGAAGTGCCAGATTATAAATATTCCTTAATCCATGAAGTAATGATTTTAGCAAGGGAATTATCACTCTTAAGCATAAGCATACCTGTTGAATTTGCTTCTGATGTATATGTTGCAAAAGTTGACTGAGCAAATTTCTTAAGATATTTTTCTGCCTCAGCACCTGAAACATCGTTTGTACCGGATATTGAAAAAATATCCATATTCAGATTGGCAAGCTTCACAGGAACATATAAACCTCTTGTTTTAACCACCGGAGAAAGCAGTACAATAGTTTTAGGCTTATTGGCAATCTTATCTGCTGCCAGAATTGCAGTACTTGCACCAATATCAGCACCTACAATAGCCCAGTTATTAAAAAATGTTTTTTTGCTATTTTCAGCCTTTACAAACTCTACAACCTTAATAACATCATCAGGATATTTTGCATAAGCTGAATTTGTCATACTTTTCCACGACGTTCTTACAAGTCTTGAGTTATAAACACTTTTTCCGTGCCCTCTTAAATCAATTTTTAATACTGCATATCCGCTGTTAGTTAATTCCTTAGGCAGAGTTTCCCACCACTGGGAAGAATATCCCAGTGAGTGTAATAGAACCACTGTAGAATAATCCTTTTTACCCTTCACCTTCGGATACTCTAGAGTTGCTTTTATACCAAACCCGTCTACAGACTGCACTGAAATATCTTTTTTAACTGTTGAAGCAGAAAAAACCGGGTTTATTATTAGTAAAAACAATGTTAAAATAAGAATAATTCTTTTCATACATCCTCATTATAACACATGAAATTCATTGTTACAAATTGTTACAAAAAGGCAATTATTTAAATAGAATATACTTTATATATATAAGAGAGTAAAAATAAGGAAAGCTTATGGCAATAGTATTAGACACAAATATGAAATTATTTGCAGAGAGAATGAATATCACCTCTTCCAGAATGATTCAGGATTATGGTCTAAAAACTGTTGACGAAATCATAGAAGCTGAGGCAGCACAGGGGAACACTCAGGCTATTAATTATGCCAGAGAAATGTACAATTCTCCAGCCAAATTAATAAAAATATTCAAACTCACTGATATAGAAAACAAGTTTGTAATCCTTCATAATATGGACGACAGAACAAGACAAATGGTTCTTCCTATGCTTGAAAAAGAAGATCTGGTAATGGGTCTGTACTTCTTTACGCAGGAAAAACTGCTTTCTATGCTTATGGAAGTTGATATTGAAGAGCTTGTTAATGTTATTATGGGAGCATTTCCGCTTCAAGAAGTAGTTATGATGTTTACCGAAGATGACCTTGCCGAGTTCTTCCAGAACGAAAAGCTTGAAAAATATGATGTTATAAATCAGTTAAAGTGTATGCCTCCGGAAGTTATGCAGAAATTTGTTGAAGGCGTTACAGGCAGACCATCAGAAGAAACAAATCCTCTTGATTTAATCAAAAGCATAGAAGAACTTCCAATTGATCAATACAGAGATTTTATGTCAGCCATTGATCCGGACGTACAAAGACAGCTGACATTCCAGCTTACCAAACAGAAACCTGAATACTTACAGCTGTTCAGCAATGAAACTTACGTAAATATGTTATCAACAATGATGAAAACAGAAATGGTAAAACCTATGGTATTTCTTGAAAAAGACACACTTGTTGATATGATTTCAATCCTTCCGGAAGATTTAATGTCAATTGTCGCAGCTCAGGTTGATACTAAACAATTCGCAGAATTTTTGCTTGAAGACCATCTTGACCTTCTTGAAGGCGCATTAATGATTTAGAACTCTTTTTTATAAATTTGGTATAACTGTTCCGTTTTTAAATCTGGTGAATTTTTAATAGCATTTGCTATATTTGCAAGTGAAACAGTTTTTATTCCGGATGCATTACTTTCATTGTCATTATAAATAAGCGCCAACACTTCAAAAGCTTTTTTTAACAATGCGGTTTTATTATCCAGTTTTGCATTATAAGTATTTTGGATAAACGCAGGAGCATAATATAAAAGAGTTCCGCCGTTTTTTATTCCGTCTTTTGAGAGCCCTTCAATTAAATTATTTTTTGTATCCGTATCCAATTCATCAAAAGCTTTCTTTACGTTAATCAGATCTTCCTGCTTTGTTAATCTTGACATCAGAATTAACTTTACAATTGCACGCTCTTTTGGGGTTCTCATTGGTAATCCGAAATCATTTGCTTTTTTCATCAAAAACGAATCGTATACTTCATTTTCACTTTTTGAGTTTTGTTCATTTATAGACTCAATCCCCTGCATATAACTGTTATACACCGGATTTGTCATTACAAGTGAACCTTTTGGATTAATATGGCCGGCCACGCCCGCAACATCATATAAAAGATGTACAATATAAAGCTGTTTTGACTCCGGTGTTACATTCTTGAATTTTGTTAAATTACCTTCCAAACATTCAGCAAAAACGAACTGCCCAAGATTAAAATCAGCCTCTAATGCATTAAGAATTTCTTTCTGATATTTTTGTGAGAGTCTGTTAAATGAAGGAATCTTTTTCGGCATGTATTTTAGCCCGATTAAAAGAGCTTCATCATGATCTTTTGCTTTAATTCCAGCTTGTCCTTCCACATCCGATACAAAGTTTTTGATTTTACCCAGGTCATTTATAACGGTATACGCAAGCATTGCATCCACATCTTCCGGTGTTTTTAAAACACTTAAAGTATAATTTCTGAGTTCTTCGAAGTTATCGGGTGTTAATTTTATCTCATCATTCTGGCATTGCGTAAAGCTTTCATAATCATTGTTTAGAACATATTTAAGACATTGTATACCCGCCATTGTTCTGTCAAATTCAATATGCTTCTTCCCGAATAAAAATTTTGAGATTGAATCCGTATTATTACTGCTTTTCCCTTCCGGTGTTGCATTCACGTCATTTGTAAGCCAATATAGTTCAGGATATTTTTTCAGAAGCATTTCTGCAGACTTAACATCATCTCTTTCGTTTAAAAATTTATTTATAAAAGCATTCTCTTTTTTGTTTGTTTGATTAACTCCTAAATAAGCCAGTGCAGTTGTTGTTCCTAGAGCAACAGTTTTTACAGCCGGTTTAATATTTTTTCCTGTAAAAGCAGGGCAAGAATCTTGATTGTACGCTTTTATATTATTTTGATTAAATTTTACAGAAAAAATATTTAGCTCCATCTGATTTTCCCTTTCAACTTCCACAAAAACATAAAAACGCAAGCCCGGTAAAATTTGCTATAATATTTACAAATCTTTGCATAAAAAGCAATTTCTATTAATTTGCTGTTTTTATATATTAGTGTATCAAATAAGGAGTTAGTATGAATAATATTTGTGTTTCCGGAGCCAACGTAAATTTTAAAGCAAAACCTATAAAACCTGCAAATATTAAACCATCATTCGTTAATACAAGTAATGATTTTATGGAGTTAAGTACAACAAAAAACAAAAGTTTTTTGTACAAACTTACGAAAATTTTTAAAACACCAAGCGGAGCTGCTGCCGGAACTGCAGCAGCGGGAGGAATCGCAGTTCTTGCTGGCTCACAGGACTATACAAATCCGTACGAATTGAGTTTTCCTGAAGATGATAAGATAACATTTCCGAATGGAGAAGTGAAAAATTTGACAGATTTTGTTAATAACAACAGCATTGAATATACAAGGATAGAACGAAAGCCGCAAAAGATTGTAGTTCTTGAAGGTGGAGATAAAAAGTCTGAAATATATCTTGAAAAATATAACAAGACTCTTAACAAAGGTCGGTTTGGAACGAAACTTTCCAATGGACAAAGAGCTGTATTAGAATTCAATGAAGACGGAGAGATGAGTCTTAACACCGGGCGCTTATATCCAGCAATAGCTAGTGAAAGCTTAAACAGCGGAAAGAGCAGAATAATTGATTGGGAAAAAGCTCCGGCAGGCGAAAGTATTTCAGTAATTTATAATATTCCTTATAAGGCGACTTTTATTCCAAAAGGGACTTCTATAAATACTAAAACAGATTACAGAAGAGAAATTGATACAAAAGAAGATTCCATTTTAGTTGCAAATAGAACTTTCAGCGGAGAACCCCAAATAGATATAATATCCGTCAAAAATTTTGTCGAATATTATACTCCAACTCCTTATGAAGGTTCTAAACGAATGTTTGATAAATTAAAAGGGATGGTTAAGTACCCTGAAATTACAACACCCGCAGGAAATAAATATGAAGTTCACGGAAAATCATACCGTTCCGGCAATGTTGTATTAACTAAAAAAAGAACTACCGATAACTTGAGAAATGAATATTATTATGAGTATATGGATTTGTCAGTAGAAGAGTTGGATACATTAAATAAAATTTATAAAGATTTTATTGTTTCCCACCCTGATCACAAAGATAAAAAAGCGCATATGACTTTACTTATAAAGGACGGCGTATTTAATAAAAATCAAACTTTCGATGTTTATTCTTTATACTTTGATAACGTTGAACCGGCTTATATGGGTGTATATAGTGGAAATTCAATCATATGGGAACAAACAGAAAGTCAGCTGGAGTTTATAAAAAAATTCATGATTTAAAATAACGTAATACTAGCAAAATACTGCTCTCACATAGTAATTATCGTCTTCTCTCAGCATGGTCTGAATTGAATTAAAGTTTTCTGACAAAATTGAAATCTGAGCAGCTTTTTCTCTGACAGTGTATTCAGACTGAGAAGCGGAACGTTTGAGAATGCTGAGCATTGTTTGAGTATCAACCATTTCATAGAAAAATCTTAAAGCCTCAAGACACCAGTATAATTTAAACAATTGTTTGTTTATCACATACTTTTTGTCACGGAATATGAATTTATCCAGCTCATCCAGAGCTTGAACAGTAAATGTAAGGATAAAATTAACATATTCACTTACAAATTCATCAAACGGCTTAAGCAATTTGACACTGTCAACAACCAGCCTGCAAATATTTGCATTAATATCAATTGTCGCATCTGCAAATATTTTAGGAGGCATCTTACAAAATAATTTTCTGGACTCTAAATCAGAAGATATTATCTGGAAAATTTTTAGAGCTGCAGCTTCTCGAATTTTTCCGTCACATCCTGTTAAGACAGACACAAGCGCTCTGGCATCATTTTCAGAGTTAACATAATCAAATTTCAAAGCTGCAATTTGTTTTTGTGGTATATTTCCATTTTTAAGCAGCTCAAGCAGCTCTTCATGAGAGAACTCGTTCTCACACAGATAACAAGCCTGTTCAAAATTTGTATCTAAATCTTTATAAAAACCCGTGTTCAAATTTTTATCCTATTTATTGTATAATAACATTTTAGCATAATGTATAATGAATTCGGCATAAAAAATAGTTTTAATGTATGATAAGGAAAATCAAGAACCTTGTATAATATTCCTTAAGGAGACTATCATGAATATATTTGAAACAATACTGAGTAAAATATTAATATTTGAAAAAGAGCCCCAAAAAATAGGATTATCACAGCTTAAGGCTCAGCCGGTAATTAGAAAGGCCGAACCTTCAATAAAGAATAAAGATGTAAAATTATCTGACCTTATGCGCAGAGCTGGTTAAAACTACTAAATTACAGCAGCTGCAACGCAAGTGCTACACACGTAGAGAACTGAAACGCTGCTTTGCTGGACTACAAGTCGGACTTGCAACTCCAAGACAGCTCTTTTATTTACCCTACAATAACTGTAACGCTATAGCAGGCGTCTGGTTTGCTGTTGCCATAAGAGTCGCTGCAGCTTGCTGCAAAATCTGATTTCTGATATATGCGCTTGACTCCTCTGCAATATCTGCATCACGAATTGTTGATTGTGTTGAAACCAAATTGTCATACGCAGCACTTATCTCTTCTAAAGCGCTTTCTAAACGGTTTTCTATAGCACCGAGCGCTGAAGAATCTTGCCACAGTTTCTCCAAGAATTTATCAATAGCATCCAATGTACTCTCAACCTCTACCCCGCTTGTTACAGAATATTCAAGGCTACTTAAATTCAAATCAGGTATAGAAAATTCCAGTTGACTTGATTTCTGAGAATGTATTCCTATCTGTAAAACAAATGAAGAACTAAGATTAACTCCAACTACATTATTCAGAATTGCATTAGGTGAGTAACAGGGAGCATTCAATGAATCTGCCAGATTATAAATACAATTCTCTACAGTATATATAGAATTCGTTTCATTGCCGGCAATCATACCAATACAGTCCTTGCCTGATACATTGCCTAATGCCGCACAATTACGTATCAAACAACCATCCTGTGCATTTGCCGTAATTCCTCCTGCTATACATCCAGCTGTAAGAGGGTTTATTTCTCCGCCTTTATCCGTCACTACTACATCACCCATCGCAAATGAATATTCTATTACAGAATCTTTTGCTGCATAAGCAGCCAACTCTCCTGCTTGCGAACCCATACTTATTGCATTTGTCGTAGAATAAGAATATCCTATATAGCCGGGCTTCGATTCTGAGTTATTCCCTAAGACTCCTGTTAACCCGCCTGCATCATAACAAGTAGTTGTTACAGACCCTCCAATAGAATAACAATTCGTAACTTTAAAGCAAGAACCGGCTATTGAACCTACCCAACCACTTTCAGAATGAATAAAAGGATTTATCACCCCTAAATTTTTTATCTCAGACCCTAAACCAGCATTCCCAAAAAGTCCAACACCTAAATCATATTCTTTATTAAATACAATTTTTAGGTTAGATACCACATACCCGTTACCATCAAAAGTACCATAAAAAGGAAGATTTCTATTTTTTCCAATCGGAGTCCAGCTATCATAAGCGCTTAAATCAATATTATTTGCCAGCACAAATTCCGTATTTTCTCCAATTTTACCAGCATTTGTCATAGCAGCAAGCTGTGCGAGCTCCTCTGCAGTCGAGATTGAATAAGTACCGCTTGTAAGAATTGTATTTTCATCAACACTTTCCAGAGTAGTCATGTTGCTTGTGTCACGTTTGACAATGTCTTTTAGAAAACCTCTTGAGTTGGGTTTAAGAGTTGTGCCATCAGGAAGGCTTATACCTTTTGAGAGATTGTGTGTTGAGTCAAAGAGTTTAATCCCATTGTATTCAGTCGAGGATTTTATACGATAGATTTCATTAATAATTGAGGCTGCTTCCTGGTTGATTGCAGAAATAGATTTTGAGCCATAGGTATCGTTTTGAGCTTGAATTGCAAGCATGCGAAGACGAGAAGTTAAATCTGACACATTTGAGAGGGCGCTGGAGGCTGTTTGTACCATGTCTAGGCCTGCCCTGACATTGTCTTCTGCCATTTGGTAAGCATTAATTTGGGTTGAAAGTTTGGTATTTATTGCATAATTCGCAGCATTGTCTTTCGCATGATTTATCTTAGAACCCGTTGTCATGCGTTCTATTGCTGTATTTAATCCGTTGGTTGATGCTTTTAAACCAGATTGGACTATTAAGCTTGATAGATTGGTGTTAATTTTCATGTTAACACCTCGCTAAAAAGCCTTAATAAACTAGAGTGTTTTACCCCCCCCCCCTACAGCTGTAAGGGTTTCAGGGTAATTCTTTATACCTGTTTTAAACATATCCATATATATAATATATTCCACATTTAATAATTTTATAACACGAAATTAACAAAATGTTACATTATGCCTTAATATTTCGTAAAAAAACCTTTTTTAAAAATGTATTTAGATATAAAATAGTATTACTCCAACGATTACGAATTAAGAAAGGACTTTCATATGGTGCTTGAAATGACTTACCCTCAGCTGGAACGAGCAGTTAATCCGACTCACGATATAAGACTTTTTTCAGGTCGCTCTAACCCGAAATTAGCTCAAGAAATAGCAGATTATCTTGGCACAACGGTCGGCCCGATGGTTATTAAAAACTTTGCTGATGGTGAAATCTATGTTCAAGTCAAAGAAAGTATCAGAGGCGATGATGTTTTTATCGTTCAACCGCTTTGCAATCCGGTTAACGAAAACCTCATGGAACTCCTTATAATGATAGATGCATTTAAAAGAGCAAGCGCTAAAACAATTACAGCAGTAATTCCTTACTACGGCTACGCACGTCAGGATAGAAAAACATCCGGTAGAGAAGCTATTACTGCAAAACTCGTTGCAGACCTGCTTACAACTGCAGGGGCAAACAGAGTTCTCGCAATGGATTTACATACAGGTCAAATACAAGGGTTCTTTAATATTCTGGTTGATCATATATTTGCAACTCCAATACTTGTAGATTATGTAAAAAGCTTAGGACTTAACCCTGACGAAATGGTAGCAGTAAGCCCTGATATGGGAGGCGCAAACCGCACAAGACACTTTGCAAAAAATCTAGATATCCCTATGGCAATTATTGATAAAAGACGCGATAGACATAATGAAGCAATTGCAGCACACATTATTGGAGATGTGGAAAACAAAGTGTGTCTTATGTTTGATGACATAATCGATACAGCAGGAACTATCTGCGAAGCCTCTAAACTACTGAAAAGCAAAGGTGCAAAAGCAGTATATGTAGGAGCTACACATGCAGTTCTTTCCGGACCGGCAATTGAGCGTTTGAAGACTGCACCTATCGAAGAATGTATTGTAACCAATACTATTCCTTGGAACAGCGAAGATTTACCATCAAATGTGAAACAGCTTTCAGTTGCTCCGTTGTTAGGGCAAGCAATATCACGCATACACGATGATGAGTCTGTTAGCTCACTATTCGGTTTTGAAAAAGAAATGAAAGTTTAAATAAACTAAACTTCTTTTATTAAGATATTAACATCAACATCTAATACTCTAGCAATATCAATGACTTTCAAGATTGTAGGGTTAATTTTACCAGTTTCAATCAAACTCACTGAATTTCTGGAAATATTAGTCAGTTCAGCAAGGCGTTCTTGAGAAAGATTTTTTCTCAAGCGCTCACTTTTGATATTAATTCCAAGATTTTTTAAACGTATTTTTTCTGACATAACATTTATATTTTCTTGTATTGCTAAGTTAATTTCCATAAAATATAATCACAATTTATACATTATATTAAAAACTATAAAAGGAAGCCAGCAAATTACATGACTTCCTTTTTATATATAAGGGCAGACTTAGAGCCGCCCTTTACCGCGTTTGATCTCTAGGACAAGTTCCTCTAAACTTAACAATAACCTGCTAAGTGGATCTAGGCGGCGCTTCTAATTTATCTCAAGTTTTTTACCTTTTGCAGTTTCTGTATCCTGCTTAGGAATTTTTACGCATAAAACACCATTTTTATATTCAGCTTTTGCCTCAGATGCTTTAATTGGCTGATCAAAAGATATTGTACGCTGGTATTTACCATATCTGAATTCACAGGTATGATATTTTTCGTTTATCTCTTTTTCTTCTTTCTGTTCTTTTTCTTCTTCTATTTCTGCAGTAATTGTCATAAAATCATTATCCAATTCTACATCAATATCATTTTTTTCTACACCTGGAAGCTGAACTTTTACTTTATATTCTTTGTCATTTTGTTTAATTTCTACTGCTGGACGCCAGATTGAATTTTTCTTGATTGTTAGTGGATTTGAGAAACTCGGATGTAAAAAAGTATCTCTTAGAAAATTATTCAATTCATTATGTATACTATCAAAATATAAGTCAGGTTCTCTTATCATTAGTTCTGTTTTCATCTGTCACATTCTCCTTTTGACTACACTCATAATATAAAGGAGTTCAAAAAAAGTTACATTAGACAAAACGGCTATGTTGAGATTATCAACATAGCCGTATATATATCAGTAATAAATTTATTCTTCTAAACTACCAGCTGTTTTACCCCATTTTCTTATTGTTGCATTCAGCATATTTTCGTGGTGTTTTTCTCTGTATATCTGGCATAAAAGTTTATACGCGTGTTTATTATACGGATCCTGATTCAAAATTGTTTCTAATTGTTCAATTGCAGAATTTGAACGTTTTGTATAATAATCAATAAGCGCCGGCAGAGTTTCTGTCAGGTCATTCATATCTGTTGCGCTTGCAATTTCTGCACAGCTCTTTGCCTTATCAAATTCTTCAGCATCAAGATACATTACCGCAACTTCATAATAAACTTCTGATTTACTTCTTCTGTCTGTTTTCATCTGAGCTACAGCCTGATATTCTTCAGCAGCCTTATCGTATTGAGCTCTTTTTCTGTACTGTTCGGCAAGCGCAAGCTTTGTTTCAATATCATTTGCAACTACTTCATCTGGATTCATAGTATCATTTACAGGAACATTCAGAGTCGCTAGAATTTCTGGAACAGTGAAAAATTGAGATTTTTCTTCTGCTGTAAGAGGTTTATTGGTTACATCTGGAACAACTGAATATAACAAAGCCAGTGATTTTAAATCTCTTGCAGTGATTTCTGTATTAAATTTTGTTCCAATTGGATACATAACATCATATATACTAGGGCTTTTACCATTTAAACCTAGAGAATGGCCTATTTCCTGCAATGCAGAAGAGAAGAGTTGTTTTGAATCAAGATTATGCTTCTTTTCATCAGTCTTTTTAAAATTAATAGTAGAGCCTTCAATAATATCACCTTTAACTTCAAAAGACTGCGCACCTATAGAAGGGCTGTCACTCGGGTTTTTGAAATAACATTTCATATCAGCTTCTTCAGGGGTTTCTACAAACATAAAGCTTACAAGCCCTTCGCTTGCTCTCTGCCATGTTTGATAAGCACTCATTACTACTTCTCTATAGTAGTCAGGTAAATCTGTACTGTCTTCAATATATACTTTTAAAGGGAATGAAGCCTTATTCCATCTAACAATTTTCCCATTAGCAGCAATTTCTCTGAAATAACTATCAATAATTGCAGCTTTAATTGTTTTTTCACCCATTGATTTATCATAACCCAGTACTATTGCATATGAGTTTTTGAAATTAAATTTCGCAGATTGGGAATCAATTTTACTGTTAATGCTTAATAATGAAGCAGCTCCGGCTGCAAACAGGAATGTACAAATAACTATCTTTTTCATATTTTCAGAAAACCTCATTTTCTTTTAACTTTTACATTATATACTAAAAACCGTAAATTTAAATTTTTGCGCTTACAAAGCTATTAGTTTTTCCAAGCATTGCAGCCATTGATGTATAAGACTTTAATGCTGTATACAATTTCAAAGCAGAATCTTTGGAAACACCTTTATCTTCAAGTTTTTCTATAAATTCCTTTGCAGTAGCAGTCTTATCGCTTTTTATACCAAGATAATTGTTTATTGCAGAATTAAATTTATTTGCAGAAGAATTTCCATATAGAGCTGTCATTGTGGTTCTATATGTATTCATATCTGTATATTCTTTCAGGGTTATATCGTACTCACCCTTTTGAAAATTTTCCAGCGTTTCTTTATCAAGAACTTTTGGCAAGTCTTTTAGCTGTTTGTTTATATTATCAAGCTTTTCCGATACACCTGCAGGATAGAAACCTGTATTTATACTTTCAATTGCTGTCATTTTTCTAACCTTTATTAGTCATTATACAACATTTTTGTTAAATTTACAATTCTTATCAGACTTGAAAGTTTAAATATTTTAATGTAAACTTAACAACATTAAGGAGGTTATATGCACGAATATGTATTCAAAATGAAAAAGGGCGATATAGAGATTGAATTAAAGTCTGATGATTTAGAATTTGTTGAAGAACAGCTCAACAAATGGAGAGAAGAACTCCTTCAAGATAAGTAAGTGTTTTTCAGATAATGCAGTGAAGGTTAAAGATGTCAGTTTATTCATTTAAAATTACAAAAGGCCGTTATCAGCTTTCTCTTACAACAACAGATAAAGAGCTGGTAGTTGACCAGTTTGCCAGATGGGTGCGTCAAGCCTCTGAATATGTACAAAAACATAAAGTACAGCAGTGCAAAGAGATTGTTAAATCTCAAATTAATGCTGAACAGGAGATTACGCAGAAAAAAATTGATGAGCAGCTTAAACGTATGCCCAAAACAGAACCTGTAGAAGAACTTCCAAAGGAAGACACTAACAAAAACCTTGATATATTTTACGCTCCTCATAGCAGCAATAATGAAGAGTTTAAGACTACGATAACCCAAACAGAACCGCAGGTTGAAATGAGCGGCGGATTTGATAATATTCTGGAAAAATCAATTCAGGCTCCGCAGACAGAATTATCCTTCAAGCCAAGTCCATCAATAAAAAAAGATAATGCTTTTATTAATTTTATTTCTGCAAAACCTATTGAAAAAAAGATTGATTACCTTCTTATGACAGCTTATTACTTTACACAGTATGAGCAGAAACCAAGATTTACTCTAAAACAGCTAAACGCCAAACTTATGCAGAATATAGCTGTTATTATTGATCACAGCGTACTTCAGGAGGCTATAAACAGAGATTATATTGAATGTCTGCCTGATTTGACCGGCCTTGTAGGAGCTTCGGAATACAGACTTACTGCATATGGCGAGAAAGTGCTTTTAGATGCCTGAGAAAATTGCAGTTGCATTATCCGGCGGAGTTGACAGCAGCGTTACAGCTTTTCTTTTAAAGGAAAAAGGATATAACGTTGTTGGAGTTACAGCTAAAACAACTGACTCACCTGCCGCCGAAAAAGTTATACAAAACGCCTCGGAGGTTGCAAAAAAACTTCAAATACCATTTTATCCGCTGGATGTTACAGATATTTTTAAAGAAAAAGTCATTAATTATTTTGAAAATTCTTACAAATCAGGAATGACCCCGAATCCTTGCATTATGTGCAATAAATATATGAAATGGGGAACTCTTTTTGATTTTGCAATAAATGAGCTAAATGCAGATTATATTGCGACAGGACACTATGCAAAAATAAAAAAAACAAACGGGCTATTCAAGTTATATCCGGCTTCTGATGAGCATAAAGATCAGCTTTACTTCTTGTTTATGCTGGAGCAAGAGCATTTAAAAAAGACATTATTTCCTTTATCCGAATATACCAAAAGTGAAGTCAGAAAGCTTGCTTATGATAATGATTTACCGAGCAAATCTTCTAAAGAGAGTCAGGATATTTGTTTTATACAGTCGCCAATGACAACCAAGAAATACCTTAACAGCTTAATTCCTCCTCTTAAAGGTTATTTTGTTGACGAATCTACCGGAAAGAAACTAGGAGAGCACACTGGTTTCTGGCAGTTTACAATCGGACAGAGAAAAGGTATAGGGCTTGCAGCTCCGGAAGCTTTATACGTAACCTCTATTGATGCTGCAACAAATACAGTTTATGTCGGATATAAAGATAAACTTTTCTCTGATAGATTGGTTTTAAAAAACGTAAACTGGAATTATCCAATAAACAAAGAAAAGTTTGAAGCAATGGTTAAAATCCGATACAACATGAAAGCTGTGCCGGCCGAAGTTGAAATATTTGGTTCTGATGCTGTTGTGGCTTTCCCCCAAAGAGTTTCGGCTGTTGCAACCGGTCAAGCCTGTGTTATTTATGATAAACAGGACGGCCATCTTATTGGCGGTGCATTTATACAGCAGGGGTAAATACAAGGGGTAAACGCAAGGGGCATAATCATTGTTGTACGTAAAGCAAACTTACAACAACTGTAATGCTATAGCTGGTGTTTGGTTTGCTGTAGCCATAAGCGTGGTGGCAGCCTGCTGTAAAATCTGGTTTCTTATATAAGCGCTGCTCTCTTCTGCAATATCTGCATCGCGAATGGTTGATTGAGTTGAAACAAGATTGTCATACGCTACGCCTATCTGTTCTAATGCGCTTTCTAGACGGTTTTCTACTGCACCTAATTTCGTCTGTTCTTCATTTATTGATTTTAATACTTCGTCTATTGTTGAAAGTGCATTTGCATCTGTTAAATCAAAGCCTTCAAGTGCTGAGAGGTCTATACTTGTTAACTCAAATGCTATCTGAGATGAACCAGTTGAGTTTACTCCTATTTGCAAAACTATACTATCCGGGGAATATGGCTGAGTTGGTGTTGTTGGATTATCTGGCTTCAGTCCGGGATCAGGGGTAATTGCACCTTCGTCAATAAGGTCAGATACACTTGTTCCATCATCATTTTTACCAATAGGAGCTAAGCCGGAATTTTTAGTACTGTTATATCTTACATTTGTTAACGTACAACAACTATCAGAATTTGTCCTACCAAATATTGCACCTGTTGTTGAGCTAGCAGTACCCTTCACTATACTTGATATAGAACTGTCAGTAACCTTTACATCACAAGCTTCTCCTACCAAACCGCCAACTTGGCTATCACCGCTTACACTGCCTGACACAGATGAGTTGTTTATAATCAGGTCAAGGTCAAAGTTTGAACCTCCAACTAATCCTCCT
>UNSK01000042.1 GCA_900552525.1 Candidatus Gastranaerophilales bacterium
AAGACCTCGCGCCTTTTGTATATAACTACTATTTGCCTAATTGGCTCATAACTTCATCTGCGAAGTTATCATTTCTTTTTTCAAGACCTTCGCCAAGAACGTATCTATCAAATTTAACAATGTTAAATTTACCGCTGATTAACTGTTCAATAGTTTGTTCAGGGTTTTTAACAAAAGGCTGTTCAACTAAACATCTTTGAGCCATTAATTTGTTAACTCTTCCTTCAACAATCTTAGCTCTGATTTGTTCAGGTTTCTTAGCCAAATCTTCTTTACCCATTTCGATTCTTGTTTCTTCTTCGATTACAGAAGCTGGAATATCTTTTCTTGAAACGAATTCAGGGGCAGAAGATGCGATATGTAAGCAAATATCTTTTGCAAGAACTTCATCTTTAGCATCAGTTTCAAGTAAAACACCAATTTTACCGTTGTGAATATAAGTAGCAACATTGCCTTCGTATCTTACAAATCTTCTAATAGTAATTTTTTCACCGATAGAAGCAATTTTTTCTTTGATTACATCTGCAACAGGCTTGCCTGATTTTGGGCAAACAGTTGCCAGTAAAGCATCCACGTCAACAGGATTTGCTTCTGCTACGAGTTGAGCTAAACCATTTGTTAATTCAATAAATTCAGCATTTTTAGCAACGAAGTCTGTTTCGCAGTTAACTTCAATCATAGCACCGCAAGAATCAGAAACGAAAGAACCAACTCTTCCTTCTGCAGCAATTCTGCCCATTTTCTTATCAGCAGAAGCCATACCTTTTTGGCGTAAAACTTCCATTGCCTTTTCCATATCACCATCAACTTCAACAAGAGCTTTTTTAGCATCCATCATGCCAGCGCCTGTTTTATCACGGAGTTCTTTTACCATTGTAGCTGTAATATTCATTTTATAATTCTCCTTCTTGGGGTAAATAAGAGGGAGAATTCCCTCTTTTTACCTTTAAGTTAATTTAGTAACTATACTGTAGCTGCTTCTTCAACACCGGCATCAGCTGCTGTTACAGCTTCAACTTTGCCTTTTGAATTAGCATTGTTTTCTCTTAACTGTTTACCTTCTAAAACAGCATCAGCTAATTTAGAAGTAATAAGCTTAATTGAACGGATTGCATCATCATTACCAGGGATAATGTAGTTTATGCCTTCCGGATTAGCATTTGTATCAGCTAAACAGATAACAGGTATATTTAATTTGTTAGCTTCTTTAATAGCAATATCTTCTTTTGCCTGGTCTACTACGAATATAATATCAGGTAAACCGCGCATTTCTTTGATACCGCCGAGAGTTTTGCTCAATTTTGAAAGCTGTCTGTTTAATTGAGCCTGTTCTTTTTTAGGTAATTTTTCAATATGTCCGGAAGCAATAAATTCTTCCATTTCTCTAAGTTTGTTAACTCTTCCTCTGATAGTTTCAAAGTTAGTTAACATACCGCCTAACCATCTTCTGTTAATATAATAAGCACCGGCACGGTTAGCTTCTTCAGCAACTACTTCTGCTGCCTGTTTTTTAGTACCTACAAAAAGGACATTTCTTCCTTTTGCTGCATATTCTCTAACTGCATCATAAGCTGCGTCTAATAGTTCGGTAGTTTTTCTCAAATCAAGAATATAAATACCGTTTCTTGCACCGTAAATATACGGTTTCATTTTTGGATTCCAGTGCTGAGTCTGGTGTCCAAAGTGTACGCCTGCTTCTAAAAGTTCAATAAGTGATGCTACTGACATCTTTTGTCTCCTTTGTTTTTTTAACTTGTTTTACTACGGGCTGCACTGTTTCATTTAACGATTGTTAAACTAGAGCAGAGTCTATCAAACTAGTGTAACCACTAAAATCGTAGTATAAACATGTTTTCAAGGCAAGTTTATATTAAGTCAATCATCTTTTCTGTAACAATAAAATCCTTAACAGGGATTTGAAACGGCTTTTTTATATCAGGAGTTGAGGTCTTTAATTGAATATCTGTAGGAATAATAGAATAATTATCATATAGGAAAACCTTTCCATCCGGGGTAATCATCTTAAGGTAACGCATATTTGCAGCAGAAAGTTTTTCATATACTTTTATCCGGTCATAATTTTGCTCTGCAATTTCTCTATCCTTATCTATGCGATTAATCATACTAAATTTTTCTGGATTTTTTGTTTTATAGAATTTTTCCATTCTGCCTGAAGTAAACATTCTGGTACTATAGTTATTTAGAATATCAACATATTGTTTAAATTCTTTTTTGGTCAGCATACCAAAATGAGCTCTAAGATTAAGCTCCTGCATAATATGTATAATCGCAGGAGTAAAGTCATTCAGACGAAATCCTTTCATTTCTTCTATACTATTATCAAGGACTCTTATTATCACATTGAGTTTTTTCGAGTCTAATACTGGTTTAAAAGTCAAAAGCACATTAGCAGTGTCCTTAACATATTGCGTGTATCTATCACGCGCCTTTTTGTAATCTTCACTCAGAGAAGCTTCTTCCTGCTCATATTCACTTCCGACTTTTCTTATCGGACGGTACAGCTCATCCAGATTGAACTCTGAATTAACAGCCTGCACATATTTAGGTCTGAACGGATTTATTGAAATATTAATCTGGTGAAAGTTCTTGTAATTTCCATCTTGCATAAGCTTTCGAGCATACTCTTCTGCCGCAGCCTGCTTATCTGCATTTACCCCCTTATTTACCCCTGTCCCCCAGCCGTTCGTATCAAAAACCGGACTATAGCCCAAAGCGTCTTTCATAATTTTTGCAATTTCAATAAAATCGTGTTTTTGGCCTTCCTTATCATACAAATGACAGTCCAGTGCATCAGCATCGAAAGAACAATCTATATACGGCTGTCCGTGATGGTGTACAGGATTAACTCCCAGCCTGTTTCTAAGCTCCTTAACATCATTGCAGATTTGTAATAAATCTTCAAACGGGTATCTTTTAATAAACGGCTGGGCATTTGCATAACAGTGCAGACAGTGGTTTGTACACCCGCTTATCATATTAATAGAATGCAGGTCAGTCAATGCAAATGCAATCTGCTTTAGGGAAAGGCCTTCAAAAGTTTTTAGCCCCTGCTGTATTCCCTCAAGTTTTTCAAAATTCAAATCGCATAATTTTTTATTAAAAATCTTATTTATAAATTTTGTTCTTTGCGCGTTACGTAATGCATCACTGTGCCCTTTAAAGCTTATCGGTCTATAATTTCTAATAATTAATTCAGGATGCCCCTTTTTCAAATCCCCGAGTTTTTTGGGAGTCAATTTGGAAGAAAAATCAGCCTGTAATGAAGGTTTTGCATTTCCTCTTATTTGAAGAAGTTTTGCATATTGCTTAGTCAAACTTTTAAAATATCTGCCTGCAAAGTCAGTAACTCCCAGCCACGGGTCAATAATTAAGGCATCTTTATTTTTAAAATGATATTTTTTATCGGGTTTAATTTCTTTATCTGTGATAAAAGCAACTTCATGTTTTGCAAACCCTTTTCCTGCAAAAATTTTGCCTGAATAAACATTCTTCTGCCCGTTGATTCTTGCGATTAATTCTGCGAGTTTTGCTTCTTCAGAACAGTTGCCAAGCCCTCCTTGAAGGCTTTCCAAAACATACCTGTACAAATTCTTCTCATCAATTTCCATATTGTATCTTTGTGCAGCAAATTTTAAAGCATATCTCAATGACATATTTCCCCAGAATAAATCTTTAACTTTATCCTCTCCAATCATTGAAACAATTCTGCTTTCAGAAACATGCGGATATAGACTGTGCGCCTTACGTGTTATCAGGTCTGCATTTCTTATTACTTTTTGCCGGCTTTCAAATGTAATCATATTTGTGCAAAAACCTGTAAAAATTTTTCTTGATATTTACTTAATAAAACTTTACGTTCGTTTGTAAAAAATATATATGCATGATATTATCCTTGTATACGTAATCCAAACAATCACAGATTATTATAAAAGGAGAACCCTATGTTAGATTTTTTGTTTAAAAAAGAAGCAGGAAATGCTTGTGAAAATTTAAACAGCTTTTATTCTAAGTTAAGAGAAATGCATTCATTTGAGAGCATAACTGAAGAAAGAAAAGAGTATTTAAAATCTACAATGACAAGGTTCGGCTATCTTCCTTATCCGCAGATAAAAGCATTAGAAGAATTAACTGATGCAGAAGTTTTATTTGCTCTTGAATCAAAATGGGAAGCTAACGGTGTTTTTGAAAATGGAAGTTTCAGTTTCACAAAAGCCAGTGTGCTTGCCAGAAATAATGTAAAAGATTCAAGCTGGCTTCAAAAAGAAGGACACGACATTAAACTTATTAACCTTGCAGGCTTAGGCGATGGTAATAAATCCAGCGGCTGTGGAAAATTTATGGATTGGCTGAGGGAATTATTAATTCTGCCATCAGGAAATTTAAATAATAATATTTTCGGAACAACTATGTATTTAATTCCGTTCCACCCGCGTGAATTCGGCTGTGCTTATCTGCCTACAGCAAGTGCTGTGAGCCCTGCTCTTGAAGACAAAAACATTACAGAAAAAACAGGATGCGGTGCAGATGAACAGGTAAAATTATTCATACAAATGACACAGCTCGCAGGTCATCCGGTAATTTATGATATACTTCCGCAGACCGGACGTTTTTCAAAAATAGTTTTAACAAATCCTGATTGCGCAAGATGGTTTGACACTAATGCCTTAATTTCTGAATTAACTAAACATGTTGATGAAGCAGCTGCAAAACTTAAAGACAAATATTCAAAAGATGATCTGGATATTGTCAGCGGAATTTATAAAAAAGCGGTCAAGGGCGAAAGCTACGGCGATTTAACTGAACATTATCAAACTATTTTTAATGAGATTGATGAACTGTTAAAGGAAACTAAAATTTTCTTATCTAATTCTATGCTTGAAAAAAGTATTCAGGATAGATTACACAAAAAAGCAAAAATGATTATTAACAAGCTTAGCGGATACAATCACGGCAAAAAGATTTCCGAAAATGAGATTAATAATCAGGGAGAAATAATACAAGGGCTTATTCAGGAAGGTATGTGGCCTGCTCCGGGCGGTGCGTGGTGCTCAGCAGGTGTTCCAATTTTTGATAAAATGAGCGAAGGAGCTTCATACCCTACTTTCAAACATTATAAATTTGACGGCGATGATGTTACTAAATTTGCAAACCTTGACTGTCAGACACCATATTATTTTGTATGCCTTGAAAATGGCAAGTATAATAATGATGTTATTAAATTCTTTATTGATTATATGAAAAATCTTCAGGAAGAATTTAACTTTGACGGGTTCAGAGTTGACCACATTGACCATATTGTTGATGAAGTTTCTGAAAAGGATGGTACTCCGATAAGCTACAGAGCACCTAGAAAAGTTCTTGGAATGCTCAATAGCGCAATGAAAGAAAAAATCCCGTATTTTGCAACACTTGCAGAATATATGCTCTGGGATAACTTCTATAAAGAATACCATCAGGATATGCACTTTGATTTGCTCTGGGGTAATGACATTGTTTCACAAAGCTACAAGACGCCGGAAGCGATTGCAGAAGATAATTTATATTTGGCTAACTACAATTCTTCTTCAAAAAAATCAACTCCGCTTTCCATCCTGAAAACTTATAATAATCAAGATGGAGAATTTGAAGCTATCAACAGATATCCCGGTCAGTTAGGAGAACAAGGAGCATTATTTAAATGGTTTAAATACAAATTCCTACCTGGCGGACGTAATGCACAAAGACCGGTTATGTACATTGATGGAGATGAATCCTTTACAAAAACCGGTATGGAATATATTATCGGAAACGAAGTTTCAATGAAGCGTGAAAAAGATTACGATTTTTACGCAAAATTTGATGCAATTGATAGATTTGTTAAAAATTCACCTGTTATTACTGATGGAGAAGCTCATATAATCAGACAGGATGATGACGGATTCGTTGTATGGCAAATTCAGAAAGAAGGATTGAAAAATTCAATTCTTGTTGCTGCTAACTATAACTCTCCTACAGAAAAATTCTGTGTTGAAGAAAACGGAAACTCTTGGACAGAAGAAAGAGAAGGCAGAGAAGTGTTTGATAAAACTATCGAACTTTCATGTGACTATTCTATTGTTTCTGAATTTAGATTTGATGGAACTGATTATATGGAAGAAAAATTTGTTGCAGCTACAAATTCGCTTTCTTTTGGGAAACTAATGCCTGCAGAATTTAAGTTCTTCACAGTAATAAAATAAATACTACCATTACATAGCATAAAATGGGTAATACTAATTCAAACCAGAATTATATTTACCCCTGGAGTATAATTTACGATTAAGTAAACTACGATTAAGTAATATAGGGATACAACCGGATAGAAATATCCGGCTTTTCTTTGTGCTACGCACGTAGACCTATGGACGACTTGTATAGTGAGGCGACAAACTTTACGCCATTTACCCCTTTACCCCCTTTTGAATGTAAACGCTACAACCTTATCAAAATTTACATGAAGCCAGTCATAGTGAGAGCTTGTGTATTTGTCACAGGTCTGATTTTCATAAACATCATTTATCAAACACAAAGACGCATTAGTAAGATTTATATAAGCCTCTCTATTACATTCTTCGCAGTCATACACCTGACCAACAATTTGATAATGATTAGTAAGAAGTACAACACGATTGCTGCTGCTAATCTCCATAAGTCTTTTAAATTCTTCTGATTTACTCATTTTTTTAATCCTATACTTGTATTACAAATACAGAATTTATCAAAATAAAAAACGAAGCAATTACCCGATTCTACAGAACCATATCGTTAAAACTCTTCGAATCATCATAATTAAACATATGGATAAATGAATAAAGCATTTTAGCAGAAAACCTTTTAGTTCCGACTTCCAGCATAGTTCTTAATGCCTCTTTATTATTCATCACCATAATATGGGTTCTATTGAATGCAAGATTATCATAAAAATTTGCCACATTAACAATTTGGCTGTACTCTGAAATATAATCGCTTGACAACCCTTTAGGATACCCTGAACCATCATTATTTTCATGATGTTCAAGCGCAACTTTGGCAATATCTTCCGGGAGCTCAAACTCTTCTCTAATCATCTTATAACCAATTACAGGATGATCTTTTACTTCATCCTCATTCATTGTAAGCATTGCCTCTGAATCAGTAAGTTCAATCTTTAACTTGCCGATATCATGCAAAAGTCCTGCTAGTATTACCTGATCAACATTTAATGTAGAGAACTCAAGCTTTTTGGCAATTAAACCTGATATTACAGCAACATTTAAAGGATGACAAAGTTCATACTCTCCTAAAAACCTTATCTTTGAGCCTTTTCCGGATTTTCCTACCTGCTTAAAAACTTCTGTTTTTAAAACGCCTACCAGAGTATTAAGTTTAAAAAGAGCTTCTTCATAATATCCTTGAATTAACAAGTCTAGAATTCTTTTGTAGAAATACTTAATTTTTACCTGAATCTCTGTTTTAACATAAGCATCTTTATTAATAACTGTTTCAAAGTCTGAAGCATCAATGCTTTCATAAGAAAAATTTAATAACTGAGAAGGAGTTCCATTTTCGGCCTCTACTTTACCTTCCGACTCTTCTTCGCTGCCAAATTCTTCTGTGTAAATTTTTACATAGTTTTTCAGCATTATAAGCTTTCCGGGAGTCAAAACCTCGCCGGCTTCTAATATTTTGCCCTTGTTTTCTGTATATAAATCAAACGGCAGTACTTTATAGCTGCTTAATTCTTTATTGGTTACAATTCTCATAATAAGGATTATAACACTTCTCTAGCAAATTTCATACTTTATTTATACTAAATCACCGCTTTCTTCTCGGCGTTTTTCTTTGTAGCTGTATGCTGCATAAATTGTTAATCCGATTAAAAGCCAAACAATAAAGTATAAAGCAGATGTTGCTTTCGCGCTAAATTTACAATACATCAAAGCTGCACAGGTTATAATACCAAGTATCGGAAACCACGGACAGAACGGAACTTTAAAAGGTCTGGGGCGATTTGGTTCTGTTTTTCTTAAAATAAGTACCGCAATACAAATTATAATAAATGATGTAAATGTACCGAAATTACAAAGCTCTGCCGAAATATTTAAATCCATAAACAAAGCACAAACAATTACTATTAATCCGGAAATCCATGTTAGTATATGAGGAGTCTGAAATTTTTTATGGATTTTGTTTAAAGATTTAGGAAGAAAATTATCTCTGCTCATTGCAAAAAGAATTCTCGTTGTACCAAGCTGATAAATTAAAAGCACAGATGTTAATGCGCACAAGGCACCCATTGAAATCAGACCTGCATACCAGTTAATACCAATAAATCTCATTGCGTGTGCCAGCGGGGCCTGAGTATCAATGGCGTTAAGAGGCACAACACCAGTCAAAACGAGTGCTGCACATATGTACAAAATTGTACATAGAGCAAGAGTTCCCATAATTGCTACAGGCAAATCTCTTTGAGGATTTTTTGTTTCTTCCGCAGCAGTTGAAATTGCATCAAACCCGATATATGCAAAGAAGATTACAAACGCACCTGTAAAGATTCCATCTAAACCATTAGGTGCAAAAGGTGTCCAGTTTTCAGGCTTTACGTAAAAAGAACCCACAACAATAAATGAAAGAATGATAAACATATTCACTCCTACCATAATTGTTGCAACTCTTGTCGATTCCTTAACCCCCTTAACTAACAATATTGTTAAAAGCAAAACAATTGCTATTGCAGGTACGTTTACTGCAACCGGAATATTTAAATTGAACGGCAAATGTATAAAAGGCATAACATCTTGAGGATTCCAATTATACTTATTGCAGATTTCATACATAGTTCTGTAATCATTTCTAAGCCATAACGGCCAGTTTACAATAAATGCCGGCAGTATATGCTTAAACCCTTTCATAAACTGGACAAAGTATCCTGTCCAGGCACTTGCAACAGTAATATTACCAATTGCATACTCCAGCATTAAAATCCAGCCGACCATCCAGGCCATAAATTCACCCATTGTTGCATAGGTATAAGTATACGCACTTCCTGCAACCGGTATCATAGCTGCAATTTCCGAATACGAAAGTGCTGAAAAAACACTTGCTACAGCCGCCAGAATCATTGATATAACAACTGCCGGTCCTGCTCCTGCACCATCTGCACTTCCTGCAATTGCGCTTCCGATAATTGTAAAAATACCTGTACCAACAACCGCACCTATTCCTAGGATTATTAAATCAAATACATTTAAAGTTTTTTTCAGCCCGGAATTTGAACCTTCGTCAATAAGCTCTTGAGGGCTTTTACATTTTAATAAATTATTTAATACCTGCTGTAATTTCATCTTTTCCTGCTATTTCTTTACTTTCAGCTAATATTTCTGCTTTTCTGTTCTTTTTATATCCGTAAGAAGCGTAAATAAGTGCACCCATGATAACCCAGACGATAAACAGTTCTGTTGATAAAACAGCAGCTTCGCCTTTTGCAATTACCATAGAAAATATCATCAAACCTCCGCAGCAAACAATTCCTGCAATTGGAAACCACGGACAGAATGGAACTTTGAAAGGTCTTGGGCGATCCGGATCAACCTTTCTTAAGATTAATATTGCAACACAAACTATAATAAATGATGTAAATGTACCAAAGTTACAAAGAGAAGCTGCCACATTTAAATCCAGAATTAACGTTCCGAGAATTCCTACAACACCTACAGTTATCGTAAGAACGTGAGGAGTTTGGAATTTTGGATGAATTTTCTGGAAAACACGCGGCAGGAAATTATCCCTGCTCATTGCAAAAAGAACTCGTGTTGCAGCCATATGCATTACAAGAAGCACAGAAGTAAGTCCGGCCAGAGAACCGATTGAAATCAATCCTGCAGCCCAGTTCTGATGTACTGCTGTCATTGCATAAGCCATAGGTGCTTTAAATAATCCCTCCGGAATTGCAACTCCGCTTGTTGGCTGCATACCTGTGAGTACAAGAGCAACCATAACATACACAACTGTTGTCACAACAAGAGAGCCGAGAATACCTATTGGTAAATCCTTCTGCGGATTTTTGCATTCTTCCGCAGCAGTTGCCAGAGCATCAAAGCCTATGTATGCAAAAAAGATAATAAAAGCACCCATAAAGAGTCCTTCAAAGCCGTTTGGTGCAAACGGAGTCCAGTTCTCAGGACGTATATAAAACATTCCGGTAAGTACAAACAAAGCAATTACCCCGAGTTTTACTGCAACCATAATTCCAGCCATCTTAGCAGAATCTTTAGTACCTTTTACAAGTATTGCAGTAGTAATTGCAATCATAATTATAGCCGGAAGATTTATACAGAAAGGAATGCCTGCAAAATGCGGAATTGCAGTATGAGCATCCAAACCGTGATTATTACATATATTTACTGCGGAACGAAAATCATTAACCAGCCATATCGGAGGGTTAACAAACCATGCCGGAAGAATACTCGAAAAACCTTTTATAAATTGCAAAAAGTGATTTGTCCATGCACAGGCAACTGCAATAAAACCGATTGCGTATTCCAGCATCAAAATCCAGCCTACAATCCACGCAGCAAATTCTCCCAGAGTGGCAAAAGTATATGTATAAGCTCCGCCGGCAACCGGTATCATTGTGGCAAATTCTGTATAGCAAAGCGCAGAAAATACACAGGCGATAGCAGCAATTACCATTGAAATAATTAGTGCCGGTCCGGCTCCCGGGCTTGACCCGTCAGCACTTCCAGCAGCTGCAATACCAACAACAGCAAATATTCCGGAACCTATAATTGCTCCTACGCCTAAAATAATTAAATCCCAAACACCTAATGTTTTTTCCAAACCGCCTTTTGCAGCACCGGCCAACGCATCATCTGGATTTTTGCGTGTTATCATATTTCTCAGAACCTGAGAAATAGGGAAAGAAGAATTACTATTTGCCATCTATCACCTTTCTATTGACTTGTAGTTATATAAGAAACTCTTATTATCTGCACAGCAGAGGGAAGCCGAGTTTCTCACGCTGCTGAACATATAACTTAGCGACCGCTGACGCCATTGTTCTTACTCTGTTTATGAAATTGATACGTTCGTCCTTACTGATTACACCTCTTGCATCAAGAAGGTTAAAAGTATGCGAACATTTCAATACATAATCATATGCAGGCAGTACAAGCTCTGCATTTATACAATTATCGACTTCTTGCTGATATGCGTCAAATAATTTAAACAATCTGTCTGCATCAGAGTATTCAAAGTTATATTTTGATTGTTCTATTTCGTTTTGGAGATAAATGTCACCATATTTTAAATTGTTATTCCACATAATATCAAAAACAGATTCTTTGTTTTGAATATACATGGCAATTCTTTCCAGACCATAAGTAATTTCCAGAGCAACAGGCTTAACTTCCAATCCTCCCACCTGCTGGAAATATGTAAACTGTGTAATCTCCATACCATCAAGCCATACTTCCCAGCCTACACCGGCTGCGCCTAAAGTCGGAGATTCCCAGTTATCTTCTACAAATCTTACATCATGTTTGGATAAATCTATTCCCATAGCTTCCAAACTCTTTAAATATAATTCCTGAGCATTGTCAGGTGATGGTTTCAAAATAACCTGATACTGAAAATAATGTCCTAATCTGTTAGGATTTTCGCCATATCTGGCATCAGTAGGACGTCTGCAAGGTTCAACCATTGCAGTAGACCATGGTTCAGGCCCGAGTGCTCTTAAAAAAGTTGCAGGGTTCATAGTTGAAGCACCTTTTTCAATATCATAAGGCTGCTGGATTATACATCCGTAATCTGACCAAAATCTTGATAAATTTAGTATTAAGTCTTGAAAATTTAACGCCATTTATATTTTTTCCATTCTTCTATTGTACTTTTTACACTTAATAAATTATACACATAAAGGGGGTTAAATGCAAAAAATTTAGGCAAATAATGTTAACTTTTGTAAAAACTCATTTTCTTATTATCTAATTAATCCACTTGAAGCTTGTTACGTAATCATTACCGTTAATGTTGCCCTTAATTTCTGCAACGAATTTTCTGTATGCTTTGCTGGATAATTCAATTCCCGGAATTTTATTTATCTGCTCCAGAACTTTTGTATTCTTAGAAAGGTCTACTCCCGGTATGGCATTAAATAAAGTGTTTAATGAAAGGTTTCCTATAGGGCCGAACATTGTAGAAATTTTCTTGGAGAGCAGCCCGTATACTTCCATCTCAGCATTCGCGGTAGAAAAATTATAGTTTCCGCCAATAAACAGACTTAAATCTTCACCTTTTGTTGTGATTTCAATATTTTCTGCAACGCCGTCTTTTATGTTAATTGCACCGGAAATACTTGAAAAATCACCGGTTTTTAACGGGGTAATAATATCAATTACACTGTTTATTGAAATACTTGTTAGCCCGCCTTTAAGAAGATTACCGGCTTTTAATAAATATTCCAGAGAGCCTAATTTAGGCATCCTTCCGTCTTTTACATTAAATGTTGTTTTACCGTTAAGAGTTTTCATACAATTGTCAAAACTTTCACCGACGCAAGAAAGTTTTATATCACCTGTCAAATCTCCATACATTTGATTATTAAGGTCAAATAGTGCATAGCTCAAGTCGTTTGCGTTTATTTCTTTTGCCTTCAAAGATATCGCAGTATGATTGTTTTCAAAATTGTAGTTGAAAGAACCGTTTAAAATACCGCTTGCAATAATGAATTTAAAATTATTTACATTTAATATTTGTTTTTCACTCAAAGAGGCATTAGCTTCAAAATCTTTTGCTACAATATTTCTTAGATGGATTGTATCAGCCTTCATATTTATATCTTTTACGACGAGTGAAGATAAATCCATTCCTTCAAATGTATCAAAAGTCTGCATATTATCAACCTGAGAGAGTTTCAATTTTTCAGTTATATAATTTAAATCTAACAGTTTCGTATTCAAATCTGCTTTTTCAACATAATACGGAATAGTTAATTTATTTTTTAATACCGCATGCACTGTAATATCATTTCCCAGAACTTCACCCTTTGAAGACAGGTCAATACTCTTATCCTTAAATTTGAAAGTGATGTTTTTCATAGTTGTATCAAGGAAAGGGATGTTTGTTTCAAAGATATGAAAATCTCCAATAAGTTTCGGGTTTGAAAGTTTGCCGTTAAAACGCAGGTCAGATGTAAACTGTCCCTGTTTTATATTTGGTTTTCGGAATATTATATTAAATATTCGAGCATCAGTTGGGTTCTGGGTTTTTACGTACAAATCATGAAAAACTAAATCGTCTTTATAAATATCTATTCCGCCTCTTGCTTTAAGCATATTCAATCTGGTGTATCTGCTTCCAAGAGAAGAGATTATTTTGTCATATGAAAATTCTCTTATTCTCAACAGGTTTTGTTTTAATATTTGAGCGTCAAGGTTAAGTACAATTGCATTCTCTATATCGCCAACCGTTGCTCCAAGGTGGTAAATACTTGAATCAGGTGCCATATTTACTTCGCCTTTTACATCAAAATTATCTTTTACCCCTCTTGCACGGAGAGAGTATACAATATCACCCTTAATTTTGACAGGATAAATCTGATTTTTATTAATATACTTATCGATAAAATCCTGTTTTGGCTTCGAATTAATGTATATATTGAAGTTCTGTTTATTAAAAATATCATTAACTCCTCCATCTATAAGCAGAGGCATTTCATCCGCAAGCAAATTTAATTTATTAAGCTTGAGCGAATTATTTCTTATTATTAAACTGCCGTTAATTACGTTAATTGGAAGAGCTGCCGGTGTATATACAATACCCGCACCGCCAAGATCTGAATAAGCATTTACTCTGTTATTATTTATCCTGCATTTTAAGTTAATCTTACCCTTTTCAAATTTAACTTTCTTAAAATCTTCAGGAACTATTGAATACTTACTTATAAAATTTAAAAGAGTCAGGTCAAAAGATTTTAAATTAACATTCCCGTTTACACGAGGTTTGTCAGAAACATTATCGGCATCCAGATTTACTTCGAAAGTGCTGTCAGAATTGACAAAGTTTCCTTTAAGGTTTGAAACTTTAAGTTTATTATTATTCAAAGAAATAATTCCGTTAGAGATTTTGAGTTTATTATCATGTGATACACCGATAATTCTTGCATCAAAATTAACTTTATTATATTCAATCTGGTCTATTTTACCTTTGTAACCTGCCGAAACTTTTAAGAAAATATTTCCTATATCAGATTTGATATCCGAAGCAAGAGGCAGTATATCATTTACATTAAGCCTTGGAATAGAAATTAAAGCATCAACAAGGTTATTTTTTACCACAGCTTTTGCCTGTAGAGGAGATTTTCCTATCAGTGCAGAAACATCTGCATCGGCGTTTGTTCCATCAAACTTAATTAAACCTTTTGTTTTACTTATATTTACACCTTGAACTCCGAATACGTTATCAAGCAGTTCTATTTCCCCTTTAGAAAAAAGATTTCTATTGAATTGGATATCCTCTATATCAAGAATTGAACCGTAGACTTTCAGTTTCAGATTAACAGGGCCTTTGCAGACATCGAGTTTTGGAAGCATTTTCTTTATATCTTCAATCATTGTTGAAGTTTCAATAGCTTTGTATAAATAAGCCAGTTCCTGAGATGATGAAGCTACATCAAAATCAAATTTTCCATATAGATTACAAACGCCGGCAATGCTTATAGGCTTTCCGTTAACCTGCCCGCTTTTTGTTTTAAATTCAGCACTCTGATCA
The DNA here is from genome assembly GCA_900552525.1 of Candidatus Gastranaerophilales bacterium. GTDB lineage: Bacteria > Cyanobacteriota > Vampirovibrionia > Gastranaerophilales > Gastranaerophilaceae > CAG-196. Next base: position 14,788 of record UNSK01000042.1, read on the forward strand.
TTAAATTTTAATACCGCCTGTGCTTTTTTAAGAACTAAATCAGGTATTTCATTAAAATTGGTCGTAACATTATTGAAATTTAAAAGCCCCCAGACGTGCGGATTTTTGCGGTTTCCTTTCACAATAATATCAATATTTCCATCCCCTTTGACATCCATAATCGGCACCGGCCCTATAAGGAAATTCAATATTTCATGCAACGGAACAACCTTTTCTTCTGCTGTAGCCAAATCAACGTGCTTTGTACTCCATATACGCATATCAGAATATTTAACATTATATAATTCGACTCCGCCTTTTACCCATACACGCTCTATTCCGCCGGCAGGTACCTCAACATCAAAATTAACATACTTGCCTGTGAAATTAAGCTTTACTGTAGCGCCATTTGCGTTTTTAATTGGTTTGATAAGTATACCATTGTTTATGAAGACATCGCCGTTTACTTCCGGCTCATAGATATCTCCTTTTATAGAAAAATTCCCGATTGCATCTCCATAGAACTTATAATGTTTAAGTCTATAAACGTTAAACTCTTCCACAATTATCGGCGGTAAAAGGTTCACGATATCCTCTACACGGGATTTATCCAGGATAACATTAAAGTCTACCATTGTAATTGATTTATCAAGATAGTTTGATATTGCTCCACTCAAGGATGCTTTAATATTCTCTGATTTAACATCAACATATTCAAAGTTAATAACTTTGCTTGTAAGATTAAATTTTGAATTTATATTTAATGTATCAGGCAGAATAATTGATTTTGCATTGTCCTTCATAATTACAGCACAATTATCAAGGACAGCCTGAAGGTTTTTCTTATCTATTCTGACATTAATTATCCCGCGAATATCAGAAAGCCCGTTTGGAAGATATTGTCTTAAATAATCACCTAGAGGTGCAATATCAAAGTTATCAAAAGTAACATCAACAACACTTCTATCGACATCGTTGTTACGCGGAAGATACAGATTTACATTTGCTTGCGAGATTGATCCTTTAATATTGAGTTCGCTCGAAAGATTAAAATTCAATGCCCGCGCGTTTTTCTTAAAATATATATTACGTGCAGTATAAATTACCGGTTCGCTTAATCCCGGTTGATGAATATTAACGGCAAATTCTTCAACATTTAATTCATTAAGCTTTATTTTAGTTTTGTTTAGATTTTTAAAGAAATTTTTATCGAGTTCAAGCTCTTTTTTAAGGACAGAATTAATCTTTATCTCTGAAGCCTGTATTTTATTAATATGCACTTTCCCAGATAAAAGAGGCAGAAGTCTTATTGAAGTTTCAAAATTTTCTATACTGGTAAAATCTTCTGTCTTTTTTGATTTAACCTTTATATTTTTTGCCTTGAAAGAAGCCTTTGGAAGAGGAGTTAAAAACAACTGCGGTTTATCCACCTCAATAGTAAAGTCAGAATTTAGAGAAATATTTTCACAGACTTTCGGCAGGAGTTCTGTAAAAACAAACGGAAGCCCC
>UNSK01000043.1 GCA_900552525.1 Candidatus Gastranaerophilales bacterium
TAAATAGTGAAAAATTAAAAACCCTTATAAAACTATTGGTCACAACGATAAATAAAATATATAAGCCATTTGTAAAAATACTAACAGATTTTCAAGAGCATGAAAAGCTTTTAATATCAAGATTTTTTAGTGTGATAATACCTAATTAGATCTGATAATATATTATTTTTATCTAATTGTCAACTAAAATATTTATAAAAGCAGGTGTTCAGTATTGCTGAACACCTGCTTAGCCGGATTACCCTATTCCTCAAGCGTCATTAACTCCCTATACAACTTATCCATTTCCTCAAACAAGAGATTCTTAAGCTCAGCCTGCCGTTCCGGTGATATGGCGGGTTCTTCTTGTATCGCTCGCTTGACTATCATTTCTTTATACTCCAAAACATTAGTTTTAAACATTTGCTCTGAAACAATCTTTCTGGAATAGCCTTTTTCATTTTTGATAGCATCGTTAACGATGGCTTTTCCAAGAAGCTAGTATTTTGACATTTTAACAGCTTTGCCAGGTTCATTTATTGTAATTGAATCAGCCAACTCAAGTATTATAGCTTCGTGTAAAGACTTAGGAATAGGCTTTTTCTTGCGACCAGCTGGATTCCCGGACTGTCCTTTCTTAAATCTGGTATCTTTAGGCGGGGTTTTATAACCCGCCTTAGCCTCGTTATATTTTTCTACTATTTCACTAATCTTCTGAACCATCACTATCCCCTTTGTTTTCTTTTTGGTAATTTTTGATTAATTTAGCGGTTTTACCGGTTTCCTTCTGCCAGCGCCAGATAATCACATCGCAATATCGCGGCTCTAACTCAATAAGCCGAGCTCTGCGCTTACACCTCTCTGCTGCAATTAAGGTTGAACCGCTACCACCGAAACAATCGAGTACGATATCGTTTTTAGAGGATGTATCTAGCAATAAATCGTGTATCAAAGCAACACTCTTAACTGTTGGATGTAGTTTTAGCAGCTCCAAAGATTCTGGGTTTGTAGCTCTTATTCCGGGATAATCAAGTACATTTGTCCTGTAACGCCCATATTTTCCGAGCTTAATGTTATTCTGATGCTTTCTTAAAAACCGGAATTAGTTCATGTTGTGAACGAAAAAGGGCGCCTTGACCACCAACACCTTTGTTCCAAAACGGGATATTCATTAGTTCCGGATACACTTTCTTACCTTCTGAAAGTAATGTATTAATTCCAGGCCAGTCAATGAAATAATAGGCTAGACACCCCGGAGCAGAGAATTTTTCAAGGTTTTTCATTGCTGTATTAAGAAAATCTGCAAACTGTTCGTTGCTCATTTCACCGGAAGCCATTGCAAATTTTTTGTGGTTAGTTTTGCAAACAAAGCCCTTAATCTTACAATTATACGGCGGATCTGTAACAACAATATGTGCGGTTTCGCCTTGCATCACGATTAGGTATGATTTCTCACACAAAGAATCTCCACAGTACAGAAAATGATCTCCGAGACGGTATAAATCTCCGAGCTTAACAATTGACGGAATGTTCGCTTCTAACCAGGATTCATCCTCTTTATTTTTTTCGTGAGTCGAACTTTCATCGTTTTCAAAATGCAAGTACTTGTCGTAATCAATTGTATCAAATCCTATTTCTTCAAGCTCATAATTAAGTTCTAAAAGCTTGTCAATTTTAGACTTTACAACCGGATAATCCTATTCTGAATCTTCTGCCAGCCTGTTAGTAATCTGATTGCATTGGCTTCGGTTTCGGATATGTTTCGAAGAATAATTACCGGAATTTGAGTCATTCCCAGCTCTTTAGCTGCAAGGATTCTCAGATAACCGGAGATTAAGCAATTCCGTTCGTCAATGATAATCGGAATTGAAAACCCAAACTTTAAAATTGCCTGAATAAGCTTGTTCAACTGATTTTTAGAATGTTTTTCGCTCAGATTATTCGGGATAATAATCTCCGAAAGATTAATCATTGCGAAATTTGATCTTCCGTTTTCAGTAAAGTGCCGCAGAATTTCTGCCATTTTTGTTCCCATCTCGGGAATCTGTACGTGTTTTTCTAATTTGAACATCGTTGTTCTCCTTAATTAATCTACGAAGGCGAAAGTCCCTTCGTAATAATTTAAAGGAGACTTAAAATCCTAAAATCCGACTATTACTAAGGTTTAGAAGGTGTACTACTACTATGCTTATCCGCTTTTACTATAAAAACGGATAAGTTGTGGTAAATAAATACTACAAGGAGTGATGACAAGTGAAAAACATTGATAATGACTGTCCAATATGCGGCAAGAATAATGCGGTAATTTCTAACGGGAAAAATAAACGTTGTAATCGCTATTTTAAACCTGGCGCTGAAAGAATAGGTTATCCAAAAGAGTTTAAATTAGTATTACACAGTATTTTAGCGTTATTTAACGCTACAAAATTAAAAATTAGAAAGCTATCTCTCAAAGATTTTAAAAATAAGATTGTGCAGAAACGGTTTCCAACAATTTGTAATCCTCAAATAGAATACAAAGTTTTTAAACATTTGTCAGAATCTACAACCGAATCAAGGATGGATATAAATGCAGATATTAAAGATGTAGTAATATTAGCTCAAAATGGCAATTCGTTTTTTTGTTGTAAATAAGTTGACAAAAGGTAAAAAGATTACTTTTAATGATTGCATAGTACAAGTTATTTAATGTACTGTATCCCGATATAATAAATCTTTTTATCCCGATTGCTGCACATTGCATAGTCTTGATAAATACGGTTCGGATTCTTAAAAGTGTAGAGCAAAACATCGACTTCGTCTGTAATCTGGTTAGTTATTTTAGCTCCGAATGAACTTTTGTCTTTAGCTGTATCCCGCTATCACTAAATAAATGTGCTTCGTACCAGGCGTAGTAATTCTGCATTATTACCTGCTTAACGTTATTGTCAAAACAATTGTCCGCAATGTGCCTGCCAATTCTGCTGTCTAGGGATTCTCTGATTTCTTCTGCTTCTTTGCCGGATAAAAGCGAGAGTGTTTCAAATGCAAGATTCCACCTCTTCTGAGTTTCCTCTTCTTCATAATCCAACCTGGTTGTTTCCCAGAACCCTTGTTCCTGATTGTGTGACTCTAAAACTTCTGTTTCCATATCGCCGACCTTTCTGTTCTACTAACATTAATCGAGTGGAAAGCAAAAGTTATCAAGGATTTGCAGGATTATTGTATCATTTGGACATAATCTTATTTAAATATTTTTTTATATCAAAATTTTGAAGTTTAGTATTTTCTTTAGCATAAAGAGGGTGTTGTGGATGGTTAAATTTACTCTTGTCAATTCTTTTCCATACGGTATTTGCAGGAAAACAAGTGTATATTTCTTCTAAGTTCTTGATTAGGTACTTTTTCCTTTCAATACCTGCACCCCAAGCACAAAGAACTGTCGGATTATCAATATGCTTAATGATAGCTTTAATAGTTTCTAAATTCTTTTGTAAAACCTCTTCATCAAACTTTGTTGGTAGTTTTTCGGGATCTTTATTTATATATGGATAAAGATTAAATATAATTATGCATTATAAGTGAGAGAAGTTGTTGTTTTTATGCCATAAAATTCATTTGAGTTTACTAATATATAAAAATATCCCCCTTTGATCCTCTGTAATGGAGTTTTTATTGTAACAATTTTCCCAGTAATTTTATTCTCTTTTAGAAAAGAATCTTCGTTACAATGTTCATTGCTAAAAATCCATTCGAATTGCGAATTTATATACTCCCATTTTGTATCATTTGTAATCGTTACTGTTTCATTAGATTCGTTAGAAATATTTATAACAAAATCTGAAACATCAAAGGCAAATCTTTTGGCAATACTTGCTTTTAAATCAAAAATATCTATGGGATTTTTTCGTTTATTCCACTAAGAACAATTTTAGTTCCTGATTCACAAGTAACATCTTCATTATATTTTATAATTTGTGGCTTATACGTTCCGTTATTTTTTTCGTCTAGTATATCATTTAAATCCATTGCAAAAATGTTTTCTTTTCCATCTTTTACAGTTTGAATTTCTATATGCGTAGCAATACCAAACGTTGCCAACTTCCCTAAGCCTTTTCTGCCAGTAACTTTCCTCCCCTTATTTGTTAAACCATTATTTCCTGAATTATTTTTTCTTCTATTTCTGCCAATAACTAAAAATGAATTATTAATTTCACTAAAAGACATTCCACAACCATCGTCTGTGATAATTATTTGCTTATTATTTTCATTTTCATTTAATTGAATATTAACAAAGGTTGCATCTGCATCATAAGCGTTAGAAATCATTTCTGCAAGAACTGGTGGCAATGTTTTTACATTTGGATGCCTAAGTGTTCAATAGTTCTTAAATCAAATGTTAAAGTTAATTCTGTTGGTTCACACATATCCTACTCCTAGTTAGTGACTATATTATAGCAAAAATAAAATATTTTTTGTCAAATAATTCCCAGTCCCCACGTAGTCCCCAAGAGGGATATGGGATGTATATTCCCGTAAATATCAAGGTGTCCAAAACGCACTAAAAAAGAGCCTTTTCAGGCTCTTTCAAAATGGAGGAGGTGGTGGGATTCGAACCCATTTCTATAATTTTCGTAACCTGTTGTAAATTGCCAAAAATCTTGTTCTTGTTGACATTTAGATACAATTTAATACTGTAACTTGACGAAAACTATAGTCCCCTTTTGTAAAATTAGTCCCCAACCAGTCCCCCAATAATTAATTTTTAGTTAAAAGATGAAGATTTAGAATAAAAATTTTATATAATTAAAAATATACCGTAAATAAAGGACTTATGAAAATGAAAAAATTTGAAATTATAGATAGTAATGATAATTATACAACATGGACAAATGGATTATCTTCTGAAAAACAAAAGGAATTGTATGAACAAGACATATTAATTATTCCAGAAAACGGCGAAAAAGTAAGTCAATATCATGACGACGTGATTGATTTTCTTAATTATGTTGATGAACAGGATGTGCAACTAGATTATGGTTGTTGTTCCGAAAATGAAGAATATGTAAGTTTAAATGATGCTGATATATGGCTAGGAGCATTTGCCACAACACTTGTGCAAAATCCTATATTTATAAATATTTTATCAAATTATTTATATGACTGCTTCCTTAGATTTGGAAGAAACCCAAATGTTAAACTATCCCTAAATGTTGTTGAATCTAAAGATAAACAATCTAAAACATTAAAATTCGAGGGTGATGCAAAAACTTTTCGAGAAATTGCTCCTGAAATAGTTAAAGGATTCAATGATGCATTTAAAAAATGAATTTGAAAGAATTGTTAATTATGCTACATCTTTTGGAACAAAAAGTTATTCATATAAGAAACAAAATAAATACTTGAAGCAATGTACTTCATTGAAAGAATTTGCCATAAAAAGAGGACTTGCCGACGCTGCGAATAGTTTTTTGTTACTGGAAAGTATATTAATAGTACACAAAAAATATCTTAAATATTATAAGTTAATTAAAAAAAATAAACATGAAGATGCTTGGCAGTTAATAATTGATGTTGAATATTTATTAAATAGAATTAAGCCTTATATTTATGATGACTTTGCAAAATTTAAACTCGACATTATAGAGGATAAAAATACAAAAATTCAAACATTGTACCCATACAAGTATTTTATGAGTACAGGCTTTACTTTTAAAAACTATAGATGTTCAATATGTGGTGAAATTGTTTCTATACACAACCGCTGTAAACATAAAAAAGGACACATATATAATGGCAGATGGTGTTATTGGATATGCGAAGATATCATTGATTTTAACCATGTTGCTGTTGTAGAAAATCCAAAAGATAAACATTGTATTTTCACTAAATGTGGTGGGCATAGATTTGATTTTTCATTAGTTGATGAACTAGTAGTTCCTTTGAAAAAGCCATATCTCAAATGGGATTTAAGATGGACTAAAATTCGCCATCCACATGAACATTATGAAAATTTAAAAGAAACTGATAGTTGTCCATGTGAATCTGGGCTATTATACAAAGATTGTTGCATGAAAGAAGCTGGTATATTACGCCCACATGTTGAGATTGATTTTGGACAAGGATATCAAAGTGAACCTAGTATAACAAAATATTTTTCGCCACCCAAAAGACAACCACTACAAGGTCAAGAAAACACCATGGAAGGCATAATCATGAAAGCAAGTTCTTAATTAAGCCCTTTTATACACCTCAAATAATGCTCGTTGAAATCTTTGCAGCCACAAGTTAGGCGGATGTTTTCAAACGGATATTTGGCACAGATTTTGTCTGCGATTGGTCTTGAAACTTCATCATTATCTACAAAAAGATAGTGCTTTTTGTATTTTTCAAACTCTATTCGGTCAATATGTTTGGGCAGAGAATTTATTCCGTTTGTCGGCGTTACGATATGATATTTGCTAGATTGTCCGTGTTCATTCAGGTGTTGCCATAACGCATAGGCATCCAAAAATCCCTCTACTATACACAAAATTTCTGTATCTTTCGTATAACGATTCACTGCAGAAAGATTATTGGGTGTACCTTTAGAGCGACACAAACCTTTCTTAGAAAAATCTTTCGGACGAAATTCATAACCCAATATCTCCATACCGTCACCCGTTCTATAGCCATAATTAGGAAAAACCCACTTATTAAGATGAGGTTCAAACCCTATATTCATATTGTAAACAGTTTCTTTGTTAATTCCGCGCTTTTGATAGAGCAAGTTTAGCAACTCCTCATTTTCTAATAAATAGTCATTACAGGTATCAAAACCTAGCATATACCCGATTTGTTCTTCATAGGATAAAGAGTTTCTATCATCTTGATATTCATATTGCGTTGGTTGGCTTAATCTTCTTAGCTTAGGGTTGCTCATAATTTTCTTGTAAATCATTTTTGAATGTTCAGGGTTTGCAAAACAATGTAATATCCCTTTGCGTTCATTGAATTTCAAATTATCTCTGCCAGTGTCCATACAGTAAGGACATTGGAAGATAAATTCATCACCTTGCTTTTTATTGAAATATGGGGTCAAATAATGCAAAACTTGTCCTATATTTAATCTCATTTATATAAACCTCCGTTAGTGTTGTTAAACTTGTTATTGTACGGTTGTAAAAAGGGTTCGACAATGACTGCCACCCGTAATCGCCGAAACTATTGTCAAGAAAAACATTGACAATAGTAACGACATTAACGGCTATTAAATTAGATCTTCAAGCGTTTGGGTATCTTCACCCAACTCTTGTTCTTCAAGTTTAATTAACCTATACTCTGTTCCGGAATTGCGATTGATTGATGTGACTTCCAGAAAATAACCTTTTTCAAGTGCCATTTCCTGTAAAGAGTCAATATAATCATCAAAGTGGTCTTTGAATTTATCACGCGATATGCCAAACTCTTGAAATCTTGTATATATAAGGTCAGTTCTTGTGAACCCTTTATCTAAATTATTCAAGAAAAATTCCCATAATTTATCATAAGCGTCATCGGATTTCGGTTTATATTTAAGAAAATTTTCAAAATCCTGTGATATAAATTCAACCGTATCGATAGCCTGCTGCATATCTTCTTCATTAATAATCAGTTCGGTTGGATGGTTTAAAGCGGCGTAAAGACATGATATTTTAAGTGCTTTGTGTTGCCGGCTTTGAATTTCTTTTTTACGCAAAACATCTTCTGTTGCATTTTCGAGTTCTTCCATTTTTACTCTATAAAGGTAATGCACATCTTTCAGGGCTTCTTCTGTTATTTCATAAATAGCATTTGTGGGAATTTTGTTGAAGATTTCCAAAAACCGTTCAGAAAGTTTTTTGCAATCTTTATAAAATTGTTGTTCTTTTCTAAAAGCGACTTCCTTGTCATATTCAATAATTTTATCCTGTTGTTTCTGGAAAGATATAACACATCTTCTACCTAAGCCGGTTTGCATAAGCAGGTTGAACATATTTTTGAGATTCCCACTGCTAAACAAGGTTGGATCTGAAAGAAACAGACAATTTACAGGCATGTTTTCAATACTTGCTTCCCGCTTACCATGCTTGATTGATTTTGAAGAAAGTTTACCCTCATAACCATTGTATAAGCAACCTAAGAACTGTTTTTCGGTATTTTGTGCGGAATCTAAAAACATTCCAAATTCTGACATCTTATAGGTGATCTCCCCGAATCGTGCTTCTTTTAGAGTTTTTGCATCTTCAAAAAGCCCCTCTTGTGTTCCGTCCTCGACTTCCAAGACTGGATAGCGAATAGAATTTTCGGCTTCTTTTATAAGTTGTTTTATCGGTTTATTATTTTTGTCGGTATATTCTTCACGAATTTTTTGTTTCTTTTCAAGATAATACGCTTCTGCTTTTTCATTGAACCAATCTCTGAACGGTTTAAAAACCAAACTGTCATATTCATTTGAAATTCTATCTTTGCCGCCACCTGACGGTAGCAATACGATTGCATAATAATTAGGAATGTCGATAGTATCAAGTTTCTTATACCGCACGCCTTTTGAGGTTATCATTTGTGCAACTTTCAAAAGTTGGATTGATGTAATGGCTGTTTTTGATGTGTTTACATAACGATTTGTAAATACGTCCAGTGTTTCATTCATAATTGTTGGTAAGTTAAATTTTTTCATGATTTTGTTCTCCTTTTCTGTTCTCTTTAATGTTTCTGATTGCTTCAATTCGCAAAGTTGATTCAAACAATTCTGCATCAATAAGGTATTTGCCCCGCTTGCCGCCGATTTTGATAGCCGGATAAATCCCTTGTCTGATTCCCATTCGGATTGAATACTCCGAAATGCCGAAGTGTTTAACCGCTTCTTGAATTGTAAACATTTGTTTTGGTGTAACCTGTTTTGTTTTTTCTTTTTCTGGCATGATTTCTCCTTTTTGTTAAATTTGACAAATATATGCTTGACAAGTATTGCTTGCCTATGTTTTAATTCAAGCAAAAATATAGGACATTAAAAAATTCTATGCAAGCGAATTTAAGAAATGGCAACAGTTGATTGCACAAGAAAGGAAAAATAATATGCCACGCAAGAAAAACTTATCTTCAGACACAGAAAAAGAAAAATTCCCAACAGCACTAAGGAATTTATTAGAAAAAAAGAAATTAACTCATGCTCAACTTGGTGAAATGTTAGGAGTGAAAAGACAGTCAATAGGGCAATATGCCACAGGACAATCGTATCCGAGCGTTAATATTGTTTATGATTTAATGAATAAGTTAAATGTATCAGCAGAATTTATTTTAGGCTTAAGTGAAGCCGAAAAATTAAACAATGAAGTTATCAGAAAAGAATTAGGCATTCAGGAAAAATCAACAGAATGTTTGAGAAATTTGGTTAACAAAGAAAAACTTGAAAACAAAGATCTAATAAAATTAAAAATGCTTAATTATCTTATTGAAAATATTGAAGATGATTTGCTAGAAAATCTATATAATTACTTATTTCATGATGTGGAAATTACTGAAGGTAACAAAGATAATAGAGTATTATTGTATGCATGCGCACCAGACAATAAAGATATGCTTGGGATGTTTTATAACACAACTTTGGCACAATATTTTTTGGTAAATCTTATAGAAAAACTAGCAAATCTTAAAAAAGGTATTGACAAAACTTTAGAGGACAAAAAATAATGGCAAGTGTTGAAAAGCGAAAAGACGGCTCATATAGAGTCATTGTTTCTTGCGGTTATGATGTGAACGGTAAAAAGATTAAAAAATTTAAAACAATTAAACTACCGCCCAATCTAACCGAAAGACAAAAACAAAATGAACTTCAGCGGCAGAAAATACTTTTTGAAAATGAGGTTTTGAACAAGAATTACCTTGACGGTGAAAAAATAACTTTCGCAGAGTTTACGGAAATATGGATTGAAAAACACGCAAAAATAAAATATGCACCGGCATCATTGAAACCCTGTTTGGCAAGATTAAAAGATAGAATTATTCCTGAATTAGGTCATCACAAACTAAGCAAAATTCAAACATATCACTTAGAAGAATTTTATAACAAATTAAGAAATAACGGCTCAAGACTTGAAGATTTTTATACTCCGACAAAAAATATGTCGGAGTTTTTGTCTAAATATAAGACCGGAGAACTTGTACAGATAACAGGAATTACGAACAAAACATGTCTGCGATTAAAAAATGGGGAGAAAACAAATTTTAAAACCGCTCAAAAAATTTGCAAGGTCTTTGATTTGGATTTTAAAAAGATGTTCAAAAGAACAAACGATAATCCCTTATCTGATAAAACGATTAAGCATCACCACACGGACATTAGTTCAATATTTACTCTTGCGGAAAGATGGAATTTGATTAACCATAACCCTGCTAAAAAGGTTGATTTAGGAAAGATTTCTAAAAAACAGGTAAAATATTATGATGACGAACAAATCGCAAAACTTTTCAAAGAACTTGAAAATGAGCCATTGACATATAAAACAATAATCTGTCTTGCGATAGATGTCGGTTTGCGTTCAGGTGAATTGTGCGGTTTGAAATGGAAAGATGTAAATTTTGAAACAGGTGTTTTGACAATCAACAAACAGCGACAATATGTAAGCACATTTGGAGTGAGTGAAAGACGACCTAAGACCGAGAATGGAATCCGAACAGTTACGCTATCATCTCAAATGATTACAATGCTAAAACAGTACAAACAGAAACAGGCAGAAGATAGATTAAAACTCGGCTCCGCTTGGAAAAACGGAGAATATTTATTTAAACATGATGACGGACAGGATTTACACCCGACAAGACCTTACAAGTGGTTTATGAACTTTTTAAAACGTCATAATTTACCAAAGATTACTTTTCACGAACTCCGCCATACAAACGCAAGTTTACTGATTGCAAACGGAGTAGACGCGGTAACATTGAGTAAAAGACTGGGACATGCAGATAAAACTGTAACATTGAATACTTATTCACACGTAATTCAAAGCAAAGAAACTCAAGCCGCAACTACAATGGACAACCTGTATTCAATGTTAAAGAGAAGATGTCTTTGAAGTCAAAGAAGATACTTTTTGAGGTAACGACACCATTCAGTAGCCAAGAAATTATCAATAGCCATTTCTAAGCCAGAAAAATGCCTTTCTTGAACCAAAAATAAATAATCCCTTACCGAATACCTTGAAGCCCTTAAATAAAACATTTTTGCATTTTTCGTTTCTTCCATATCCTTAAATCTATAAAACCTTTTTAAATATTCATTTTCAGGCTTTCTATCCCTATGGTTATAAATAATTACCGTTGAACCTTGTGCGTAATAATCTGCCGCTTCTTGATATGTTGCGTATTTGTTGCCGTTTTTTGAATACGGGTTTGTACTTTTTACTTCAAGCCCATTATCAGGATCTAAAAAAATTACGTCTTGCTTACTTAATTTTTTCAAGGCTTTCAAATGCCATTTGTCACGACTTTTGGATTCTAACATTTTATTCCAAAACAAAGTATTTTCAAAAAGATTTGCTCTTTCAAGCCTTGCAACACTTCTATTCTTGCTCAGTCCGATTTTCTTTAATACACAATGCAAATTCTTGTCCGGAGTGTCGCAATCACATTCTAAAAATTTTGTGTGCTTGCCGTCAGTGAAAGTTTTTGAGTGTTCGGGTTCATCCGGTGTTAAATACCAGTTTAAACCTATGCTGAAACCTGCTTTTTCAAGCCCTCTCAAAACTCCTAACTTTGTATAATCTCCAACATCACCTGCATATTGATTTTTCATAACCCGCCTTTCTTGTCTATCTTTAACAAGGATTTATTCATAAATAATCCTCGTTATTTGTAATTAATCTAGAACAAACGACGATTAATTTCAATCCGTATAACCTTTAAAAATGTTTATAGGTGTATTTGAACATTTAACATGAAAGTGGGGTTTATCATGAAACTTAAAAAATTACTTGGAAAAAGAATACAAGAATTGAGAACTAAAAACGGCTTGAAGCAATCAGAACTAGCTGAGAAAGTTGGTATTGCAACTAAACACCAAAGTTGTATTGAAACAGGCAAAAATTATCCGTCAGCAGAACTGGTTGAAAATTATGCAAAGGTATTCGGTGTTGATGTTGCAGAAATGTTAGACATCACACACATCAAAACAACAGACGAACTGTTATCAGATATCTACTCAATGCTCAAATCCGCAAGTGAAGAAGAAATTTTAATGGCTCATAAAGTTTTAAAAGGCTTGTTGCATTAATATTTGTAATATAATAATTTTGAAAACTAATGAATGGTGATTTATGGCAAAAACTAAAAAAGATCCAATTGATGAAATAATTAAGGTTAGAAGAAAATTACAAAGTAAATTTGCAAATGATAAAACAACTATAAATTCTTCAATTATATATCATTATACATCGCCGGAAGGTATATTAGGAATACTTACTAACCATACATTATGGTTATCCGAAATTACTTATATGAATGATGAATCAGAAATAACTTATACTTTTGATTTATTAACAGATATATTAGCTCAAAATAATGATGAAATATGTCAAACATTCAAGGATTCTCTTGAGGCAAAAATAAAAACAAGAACTCAACTACCTTCAAATCTATTTGACTATGTACATAGGGATTCTATTTTTGTCGCTTGTTTTTCAACAGAACAAGATGAATTATCTCTTTGGAATTATTATACAAAAACTGGTAGCATGGCTGGATATAATATTGGTTTTAAGGTTGATGAGTTGGTTGCAAAAGTCAAATCCAAACTTAAGGTTATGCATCATTTTATTTATGGAAAAACAATCTGTGAGAAATGTAAACAAGAAGGTTATCTTAAAGAAGCGATTAAGGAATATAATTTGCTTTATCAAAAAATGAGAACGAAAAATGACAAGAAAAATGTTATTAAATCTTTCTGGGGGTTGATACATATTTTTTCTTTATTTTTTAAAAAAGAAGCTTTCAAAAATGAAAACGAGTATCGATTCGTGATAACCGAATATACTGATATTTTACAAAAACATAATAGAGCATTTCAGATTAAAAATAGAATTCAAAACGGATTGATAATACCATACATAGAACTTGATTTTGATAAAGATTCTGTTTCTGTAATAACAACATCCCCAACGATAAAACAAGATTATTATAAAGCTGGAGTTGAAAGTTTATTGCATCAAAATGAATATCATCAAACAAAAGTAGAAATATCGGACATCCCTCTGAGATATTAGTAAATTTTGTTTTGGAATAATCTTCTATGATTTCCCAGTCCCCACGTAGTCCCCAAGGGGAATATGGGATGTATATTTACGGAAATGTTGATAGGTTCAAAACTCACTAAAAAAGCCACCTTGAAAGGTGGCTTTTAAAATTAGGAGGAGGTGGGATTCGAACACCTAAAAATACTTTTTGTAACTTTCAATAATGTGCCAAAATCTTTAGTATTGTTTAATTTTCGCAGTTCTTACTTTTAGTAATTTAAAATAATTTTCGGGGGCTTTTCATAGCTTCAGCCCCCAAATAGCCCCCTATTAATTTTTCTTAAGTACTTGCTTTAAGGATAATTAACTGCTATACTGGTCTAGTTAAGCGAGAGATGAATTGGTAGAGAAAATGTCTTATTATGTAAATAAATGAAATACTATATGTTATTTTCATTTATTTTGTAGTATAAATATAAAGAGATAGAGGAATATCAATGGGTATAAAAGCAGATATTTTAAAAGAATATGTTAGTTCTTTTGATGAAATAAAGCCTTTTAATAAAAATACTTTAAAATATGTTGGAATAGCCTTTCAATTTGACAATATAATTGATTTTGATAATAATCAGACTCTTTTTTATTCGCATGTAAAGTCACTATTGCCATATAAAACAGAAAGACCTGCAAGTGAAGGAAGTTTAGTATTAACAATTTCTCCTGTACAAAATCAGTTTGGATTTAATCAACAGAGTGAAAGTTATACAGAATACATATATACGGATAATAAAGAAAATCCTACTATAAGAGTTATTACTAATAAGAAAAAGATTGATTTTCAATGTATTGACCCAGAAAATAATTATACTTCTTTTAAAGATTTTCTTGAGAAAATTTGGAAAATTTTTACTGTTTTTTGTAAGGCTTATCCTGAAAAAATAAATTTGATGGAAGTTGTACTAAGAAAAATTAATAAAGTTGAAATAGATGGTAATGAAACATTTTTAAATCAAAATATTTTATATGAATCAAGTTTATTTGATAGTTTTACTAATACAAACACATATAAAGAATTCACAACAGTTGAAGATTCAGGTGAAACTGTTATTTTCCGAAGTGGAATTATTAGAAATAAAGCAGAGAGTGATAATAATTTAATTATATATGATTTTACGGTTAAACAAGATAATCCAAATGAATTAAAATTAGAATCTGAATTTCTGCAAGAAATGTTAAAACAATTTAGTACAAAAATATTTAATTTATATTGCTATTGTGTAAGTAAAGATTATATAGATAAGGTTTTGAATAAAGATGACTAGTAGTGTTTTTATTGCAAAAGAATTAAATAACATACAAAATTCTGCAAATAGTATAAAAGAGTTTTGGCTTAATTACTTTGATATTAAGCCAATATCAGAAGAATTACCTATAAAACATATTGATTATCCTTTTTGGGAAGATAGAGGACAAGCTCAGATTGATACAACTATTTATCGTGCTGTTGTTACAGATATTGATAATATTAATGTTATCGTTAATATTGAAAATCCATTTGCTGACCAATCTGAATGTTATGTATTAGAGCGGACATTATTTGATTTTGATGTAAAAATTAATGATTGGATTGAGGTAATTATTGAAAATATTCCAGGACAATCGTGTATAAAGACTCGTAAATATATAAAAAGTCTTTATTATAAAGATAAAGAAAATCAAGTAATTTCTAACATATTAAAAAATATTGACGAGGAAGATGACTTCTAATTTTGACATTCATATTTTTGGAGATGGGGCAGGAGAAACAATACTTTTAGAATTTG
>UNSK01000044.1 GCA_900552525.1 Candidatus Gastranaerophilales bacterium
GTTATTACCATTTATTGATTTAAAAACAGACGATGAAATTGAAATCAAAGGCAAAGTATTCTCTGACGCACTCGGAGATGCCTGGATTGACGTTTCAGAACTCAAAATTATCAAGAAAGCACCGGAAACTAAGAAAAATTAACAAGGCGGAAATATGCAGGAAAAGAACCCAGTAAAAGATAAAGAAAAACAGAAACAAAAGATTTTTTTAACAATACACGGGCATTTTTATCAACCACCAAGAGAAAATCCCTGGTTAGAAGCTATTGAGCAGCAGGATAGTGCTCAGCCCTTCCACGATTGGAATGAAAGAATTAACGCTGAATGCTATAACCCTAACTCTGTTTCTAAAATTGTTGATTCGAAAAATCAGATTTTAAATGTTGTTAATAACTATGAATATATGAGCTACAACTTCGGTCCGACGCTTTTGTCGTGGATGGAAGAATTTGCACCTCTTGCATATGAAAGAATTATTAGAGCAGATATAAATTCAAGAAGAATGCATTCCGGCCATGGTAATGCCATTGCACAGGTTTATAACCATATTATTATGCCGCTTGCAAACGAACGTGATAAACAGACTCAGGTTAAATGGGGTATAAAAGATTTTGAATACCGCTTTGGCAGAAAACCTGAAGGAATATGGCTTGCTGAAACAGCGGTAGATGATGATACATTAAGAGTTCTTGTTGAAAATGATATTAAATTCACAATTTTGTCCCCGTATCAGGCACAAAGAATTAGAAAACAAGGTGAAAAGACCTGGCAGGACGTTAGCTGGGGGAATATTGACCCTGCCCGTTCGTACAGGTATTATATCAAATCTGCACCGGGTAAATTTATTGACTTATTCTTCTATGACGGTGCAATCTCACGTTCTGTTGCGTTTGATGAGTTGTTAACAGACGGAAATAAGTTTGTTAACAGGTTAAAAGACGGAATATCAGAAGCACGAAATTACCCTCAATTGATTAACATTGCGACAGACGGTGAAAGTTACGGACACCATACAAAATTCGGCGATATGGCTCTTGCTTACGCAGTAAAACTAAAAGTAAAGGATGCCGGATTTGAAATTACAAACTATGGTGAATACCTTGAAAAATACCGCAGCGACTGGGAAGTTGAGATTAAGCCGGTATCTTCCTGGAGCTGTTTCCACGGAGTCGGCAGATGGTGCGATGACTGCGGATGTTCAACCGGAGGACACCCGGGTTGGAACCAGAAATGGAGAAAACCCCTAAGAAATGCTCTTGACTTCTTGAGAGATGAAATGACTGCTCTTTATAATAAACAAGGTAAAAAGTTCTTTAAGAATCCTCAGGAAGCACGCGACAATTATGTTACTGTTATTCTTGACAGAAGTGATATAAGTGTCAAAAATTTTCAGGAAGAATACTTTATTGCAGGCTTAAGCGATGAACAAAAAGTTAAAGCAATGGAACTTCTGGAAATTCAAAGACAGGCAATGCTTATGTATACAAGCTGCGGATGGTTCTTCTCTGAAATTTCAGGCATTGAAACTGTGCAAATTATGAAATATGCAGCAAGGGTTATGCAGTTAGCCAAATCATTCTTAAGAAAAGATTTGGAAACACCTTTCCTGGAAATTCTAAAGGAAGCAAAGAGTAACATACCCGAATTTGGTACCGGCAAAGATGTTTTCGAACGATTTGTTAAACCTTCGGTTGTTACTGCTAAACAAATTGTAAGCTTATGGGCAATATCATCTTTATACACTGATATTGAAGATGAAGAAAACGTATACTGCTACAAGATTAGAAAACATTCATATAAGTCTGTTACAAAAGGAAATTCTAAGCTTGTAATCGGTCATATAGAAGTAGAATCAAAGGTTACTCTTGAAAAATCTAATATGATATTTGCGCTTCTACAATTCTCCGGCGGGGATTTCCATTGTGCAATCAAAGAATACTCAGATAACTTCTCTGATATTCAAAAAGAATTAATAAGAACTTATCTTGTATCACCTTTGACAGAAATTATCAGAAGTATTGATAACTATTTTGGTTCAGAATACTTCACACTTAAAGATATATTTATTGAAGAAAGACGTAAAATCCTTCAAACAATGCTTAAAGGTAAGCTTCAGATATTTGCCAATACGTATGAATCAATGTATAACGAAGGCAAAGGCTCCATCTACCAGATGCAGTCGCTTGGTTTGGAAATACCGAAAGAATTTAAGATTTCGGCTCAATATGTACTCACCAAGCAGTTTAACGACCTGTTTGTTGACTCAAGAGGCTTCATAGATAATGACATTATTCAGCAGGCTTCTGATATTAACTTTGAAGCTAAAAGAATTGGTATTGAAATAGATAAGACACCAACGTCAAAAATCTTCAGCAAAAAGATTGCACAAAATATAAACAGATTATCTTATGCTCTGGACTTACAGCAGGTCGATGCCACTCTTGAACTTCTTGACTGTATTGCAAAGCTTGAAATAAAAGTGGATATTGCAGAAGCTCAGAATTATTACTTCTCAAAAATAGTTACTAATATTGAAGAACTTATCAAGAGAATATCCTGTCAGGCAGATAGAGATTTGTTAATAATGCTATTTGAAATTGGTGAAAATCTTAATATCAATATGGAGTATTATAAACAAATGTTTAACAAAACTCTTGTAGGAAAAGGTTAGATATTAAGTTTATATAAATATTTGCCGGTTATGCTCTTTTTTGTATTATACTTGATTTGTAGATAATTAGTATGGAGAAAGAGAATGACAAATACAGTTCTTGAGAAAAAAGGTTCAATACATCCTTCAGCGGTAATTCATCCGTCTGCAGAAATTGGCGAAGGTGTTATAATCGGACCTAACGTTGTTATAGGTGAAGGTGTAAAACTTGGTAACGGAACCAGAGTTATAGCAAATGCTTATATTGAATTTGCTGAAATAGGAGAGAACTGCACAATATCTCCATTCTCAACTATCGGTTCAGAACCTCAGGATTTGGGTTACAAAGGCGAGCCGACAAAAGTTGTTATCGGCGATGAAACAATTATTAAAGAAAACGTAACAATACATAGAGGCGCAGCATGCGGTGATTTTACAACAAGAATCGGAAACAAATGTCTGCTTATGGTTGGTTCACATATTGCTCATAACTGTGTACTCGCAGATCAGGTAATCCTTGCCAATCTGGTTACTTTGGGCGGTCATGTTCACGTCGGCTTTGGCGCATTCGTAGGCGGCATGAGCGTATTCCACCAGAACATTAGAATTGGTGATATGGCAATAATAAGCGGCTTTTCTGCTTCTCGTCAGGATATTCTCCCATACTCTAAAGGTGAAGGCAGACCTCCTGTTCCACGCGGACTAAACGTCATCGCTATGAAACGCAGAGGAGTTTCTCAAGAAATCAGAACAGCTACTAATGAAGCTTTCAAATTATTGATTTCTGAAGAATATAATACAACTCAGGCAATTGAAAAAATTAAAGCTGAAATTCCTATGAACGAATATATTGAAAAAATGATTGATTTTATCCAAACATCAAAAAGAGGCGTTCTTCTGAAAACCCACAAATCAGGATACCAATCTTTATCCGAAGAGTAATTTTATTTAAGACTTATATAATCAATATAAAGGGTATTAATTACAATTATTAATACCCTTTTTTAGCGGATAACAAATATGAAGTTTTGTAAAGCCGAAAAATGTAGTTATATTTTAATTTCAGGGTTTAATAAAAGTTTTATAAAAAATATTATTTACCCCCCTTGACATGAAATTCTTATGTGCAATAATATAAATACACACTTTAAGTGTAGCCGAAACACTAAATAGCAAATATAATAAACCCCAAAAATCATATAAACTCCTAGATAATAAACACTAAAAAGACCATTAGGATGCAGAAAACAAACCCACTCGAATCACACACACCGAGTGGTTTTTTTTATGCCAGCAAGAATGATTAATTCCAAAACAGCACTCCGTGCTTTTGATTATCTTTTTACTGCCGGACGTTTAGGAGCGATTGGTTATTTTAACAATTGGATGACTAAAAAAAGACTGGCAGAAGCGGGTTTGCAGCGGAATTTAATATGGCTGATAAATCAATAATAGAAAAAACGCGCAAGAGATGAAAGATAATTTGGATTACTATGGCATCATTGAGCGCCATAGTAGGCTTCGGAGTTCCGGCATTCTTAAATAAAATGATATTAAAAGATGTCAAAAAATCTAAATCCGACAATCAGGGCTTATAGATTTCGCATTAATCATTGCATTAACAAAAACAATATAAGAGGTCAGAAAAGTGCTTATCAATGTAGCAAAAAATATACTAACAATATTTTTACCAGCTAGTCCCAGTACAAATATTAAAAGAATTCCTAGTACAAAATTAAGCCCGAATGCCAAGCCGACACCTTTCCAGTATCTAGGATAGTCCTGACTAATCAATGCATGAGCCCTCTTAAATTGCAGGAATGAGGTTATAGCTTGAGTATTTGCAAAAATCCAGTTTAACGCTAAGGTATAAAAAATTAATAAAAGTACTGCACTAGTTATTACTAAGCTTAATAAAACAATAGCCAGAACTTTTGCTTTTAATATTCCGCAAATTAGTCCTATCATAAAAGCTGCTGCAACTGTAATAAAACCAAATATCAGACTTAATAGCAAAATTGCAATTATATATTTTAACCCGATAACAAAATTTGTTTTAACATTAAACATTGGCAATATAAAATTTTCTTTTTGTTCGGTTAGAGCCTTAATGCAAGACACTACATAGCCATAAGGAACCAAAAGCAATATTATGCCTGCTAGATATACCAGATGCAGCACAGGTTTACCTCCTGCCTTCAAGAGGATATTTGCATAATTAGTACAAAATGTTCCTATTAATAAAAACAAGAAATAAATCGATGACTTTTGGATAAACCTGTTATCCTTAAACATATAGGTAAATGCTTTTATCATATAAATCTCCTTTCTAGTTTATAATATGATATTTTTCAAAGAGTAAAATCATTTGTTTAGTTGAATAAAATTAGTAGTAAAATATAAATATGTACTTAACTTTAGCGGGAATTTTAATACGAATTTTTTCAAACTCATACCTTAACGTCTTTCAGAAAATTTTGACAACCAGAGGCGAAAAATCTTCTGTTATAAACTTTTACACGTATCTTGGGCTAAGTCTTGCCGGAGTATTGTTTCTTCATCAGGTATCATTAAACATTCTGCCTCTGGTTTTAATAATGGGATTTCTCGGAGCTCTCGGGAACTTTTTCATCATAAAAGCTCTTTCCATCGGAGAATTATCTACGCTTGCACCGATTAATTCATACAAACCTGTTGTAGCTCTTATATTTGGAATAATATTTTTGCACGAAATTCCAACCATAAGCGCCTTACTTGCTCTTGTCTTGATAATTACAGGGACATATTTTGTGCTTGGGGGCTGGGGTAAATCTAAAAATCGTAACATAATCGCCATATTTTACAGAATACTTGCGCTAATCTGCTCAGGAACAGAAGCAGTATTTATAAAAAAGATTATCTTGATTACCGGCACAACGAATTGCTTTATTTTATGGGCTTTATCCGGACTTTTGTTCTCATCTATAATAGTTGCATTCTCAAGACACAAGCCCGTTATCAAAGAATATAAGTACCAGTTTTTATTAATTCTAGCCGTAGGAATTATGCAATATTCAACAAACTTTGTATTTGCAAGAATGAATGTTTCATACGCACTCGCTCTATTCCAGCTTTCAACATTGTTAAGTGTATTTTTAGGAGTAAATATGTTTCACGAAGCCGGTTTAAAAAAGAAAATAGCTGGCTCAATAATAATGATATTAGGAGCAGTTATTTTAATCTTGTGGTAAATCATCAAGAATAAATAAGCCTAAACGACCTTCTCTGAAGTCTTTTAGAACGTAAATTGCTGTGCGTTCTATATCAGGTTCGCTCCCTTTCAAAATCCAATTTCTCGCAAGAGCAATATTTTCCAGAGCTAAATCATCTACCTTATAATACTCTTTTACTTCATCCTTATCAGCAAGATAAGATAGAAGCTCCTTTGCAACAGGTTCAGGAGAATACGCATTTTCAGAAACAGAGCTCACAAATGCAAGTTTAGCAGCCTGTGCCTGATTATCCTGTCTTGTAGGTATTATACCCGGTGTATCCAACAAATCCAGCTTTGGGTTAATTCTTACCCACTGTTGCTGTCTTGTAACTCCTGCCTTTGCACCGATTTTTGTCTTTGACGATTTTGTTAGTTTATTAATAACACTTGATTTACCGACATTAGGCATCCCTACAACCATGGCCCTTGCCGGACGTCTAAGGAGTCCTTTTGCCATCAATGCCTGGATTTTCGGCTCACTTAACTCAACTGCAGTTTTTACTACGATAGCCAAATCTTTTGCGCCTTTGGCCTCTGTTATGATTACAGGACATCCGGTCGTCTGTTTAAGATAAGAAACCCATTTTTTTAACTCTGTTTTATCAGTTAAATCAGCTTTATTCAACAAAAGAAGCCTTGGTTTATCTCCCAAGAGCTTCTCTATGTTTGCATAACTGCTTGATAAAGGTAATCTGCTGTCACGTACCTCAATAACCACATCAACCAAGTTCAATTTTTCTTTGAGCTGACGCTCCGCCTTAGCAATATGCCCCGGATACCAGTGAATGTGCAAGGATAGTACCTCCTTAGATTTACCCCTTTTGATTTACCCCTTATCTTTTTTCAATTTTTTCTTTAATACGGGTTGCTTTACCTGAACGTTCTCTTAAATAGTATAATTTTGCACGTTTTACATCACCTTTTCTCTGAACAGTGATTTTTTCAATACGTGGTGAGTATACTAAGAATACACGTTCAACACCAACACCCTGGAATACTTTTCTTACTGTAATAGTTTTATTAATACCAGACCCGTGTTCTGCAATAATAGTACCTTCGTAAGCCTGTATTCTTTCTTTGTTACCTTCTACGATTTTAACGAATACTCTAACAGTATCACCAGGATTCATATCCGGTAATTCTCTTGTTGTGTATTCTGCTTCTAAATTCTTAATAATAGGATTCATTTTTGCTATTCCTTATATTTTGACTATCTTATACATTTTACATCCATCATAATTAAAACAAAATTTAAATACAAGTATTAGTTAAGTTTTTGAGCCGGAATATTTACTTTTGTAACAATTTCTTTTAAAATTAACAAAAAATATTTTTACACTTTTTATTACATACAGCCGATTAAAATAGGAAAGGTTTTATTTTGAATCCGATAGTTTCCGGTAAAATATCCACAGCCATTACTAAAATGACCAAGGCAGACGCGCTTGCGCCTATTGTTGCTCTTGAAGGGACTGTTGTTGCAGGAAGAACATATCAGGCATACAAACGCGGCAAGTGGGATGAAGCAAGAGAACGTTTTATTGAAGAAACAATGGGCTCTATCGTATGGTTGTGTGGTGTAGAAGCAATGAATAAGCTTGGAGATAAAATCGTTGCACGTATATTGAAAAAGCCTGGAGCCAATTTTGATGTTGGAACAGATAAAGTTTTACGCACACCTTTTGAAAACTTTATGAGAAAGGTTGCACCAAAAGGTTTTTCATCCAAACAGGTTGCATTAATAAAAGGAGCAAAAGTTCTTACAAGTGTAATTGTTACAAACCTGTTTATCGGCTTTGTCGTACCGAAGCTTAATCAGGGGTTAACAAATAAATTAAGAAGCGAACGCAAACATGAGCAGAAGCCTTCTGCAAATCCGAGTTTTAAAGGCGGTATAGCTGCAATTAATAAGTTTACTAATGCTATAGAAAATACTAATACAGGAAAGCTCCTTTCAAGTGATGCAGGTATTGCCGGCGGACGAATGTATAATGCTAGAAGCAAGGAAGAACGAAGAGAAATTGCTATACGTGATATTGGTTCAATTTATTTCTATATGTGGGCACAGGGACATGTTAGAAATCTGCTTAACTTAGCTGAGTCAGGAAAAGCCACAAGGTTAAACCCTGCTACAGCACAAATGCTGGATGAACACCTTGCACAATTCCTCAACGGCCGTGAAATGAGTGCTGAAGAATTTAAAACAGCCGTACTTGGAAAAGAGGCTAATCTGCCTGCAGGCTTTAAGTTTGAATCAGCTGAACCTTCTTTCTGGGAAAAGATTACTAAGAGCAAACCGATGGAAGTTATTAAATTGAGCGAAGTTGAAAAGCTTGAAACTAACAGAAATATACTTGAAAGAGCACGTGAAATGGCCAAACTGCAGCCGCCTAAATTAGGTGAAGCCGTACTGACCAAACAGCAGCTGAAAGATGTTTATAATGTTGCAGAGATTAACAATCCTAAACTTCTTGATAAAGTTTTCACAGAATTCGCAGGCGGTGCTAATAAAGATGAATACAAGTATATTTCTAATAAAAAACTTTATAAACTAAAATCCGAGATGGAACATTATGTTGAAACCATTTGCAAAGAAGCTAAAAACGGAAAAGTTAATAAAGATTTACTCAAAAAAGTACAAAAGAAAAACCTTACCCTTAATGCAGTTAACTTCGCAGCCGGTTTTGGATTTGCTGCAGCATTTCTGTCAACATACATACCAAAACTGCAATATTACATTACACGAAAAACTACAGGCGTTGACGCTTTCCCTGGACTTTATGACTATGAACACCATCACGAACGCGTTGCCTGATAAAATGTTAATAAATGTAAAGAAAAAAAGGAGTTGTGAAATCAGCTCTTTTTTTTTGACTTTATATATATGTAAACACTTAGTAAGGATTAAGGTTATGCTAACAGTAAGTTCATCAGACGAAAAACAGAGCAGTTGTTTTAAATTTATTGGCGCAGATTCAACACCCAAAACAACACATTTGATTTCCAATAATACATCATTAATCTCACCTTCTGTATCAGAAGGCGAAGTAGATACCTGCAGTTTTTATTCAGGGCCAAGCGACGCAGCTATTATGGCATTTGGAGAAAGCTGCGAAACAAGCGGTTCTATAGCTTATGCAGGGACTGAAACTTCCGGTTCGATTGCATATGCAGGAGGCGGAGAATCCTGCGGAGCTATAGCTTCAAGCTCAGTGTCTGCATCATTCGGAGGAGGGTTCTCCGGAGGCGGCTGCAGCTATTCTTGTTAACCTGCTAATCAACTAAATTGTTATATAAAAACCGGTTGCAAAAGCCGGCTTTTTTTTAATTTATTGTATTGTCAAAACCCCTTAATATATGTTACGATTTAAAGAGTTAGTTGATTGTATGAGAGGAAGAGATGGAAGATATTTTTAGCATAATTCAGTTTTTAAGACAGGCGGTAAAAACAGGCGCGTCTGATGAACATTTAATGGTTGGACATGCACCATATCTTAGAATTAACGGATTTATCAAAAAGGTTACAAGCCAGCCATTAACAAAAGAAGATATTGATAACGCTATACTTGATATTGCACCTACTTCAATCAGAGATAAAATTCTAACATTGTGTGACGTTGACTTTATGTATGAAATTAAAGGATGTTCACGTTTCAGAATCAACTATAACAGACAGCTCGGCATGCCGGGACTGGTTATAAGAAATATTCCTTATGAAATTCCTAAATTAAAAGAGCTATCTTTACCAGATATCTTAGGAACGCTTATTGAACAGCATAACGGAATAATTCTGGTTACAGGGCCTACAGGATGCGGCAAGTCCACAACAATCGCATCTTTAATTAACTATATTAATGAAACAAAAGCCAGACACGTAATAACAATTGAAGACCCCGTTGAATACGTATTTGAGTGCAAAAATAGTATTATTTCTCAAAGACAAATCGGAGTTGACACAAAAACATTTGCTGATGGTATAAAATATGCTCTCAGACAGGATCCGGATGTTATTTTTATTGGAGAAATCCGTGATAAGGAAACTATGACAGCAGCACTTAAAGCTGCAGAAACAGGTCATCTGGTTCTATCAACGCTTCACACAAATGACGCTGTTCAAACTATAAACAGGGTTGTTAATATGTTTGATGAAGCTAATAGATATCTAATCAGAAAACAACTGTCTGAAACTTTAAGAGCAACTATTGCACAAAAATTAGTATATTCGGAAAAAATGCAGAAAAGATTTCCGGCCTGTGAAATTATGGTCGTTACATCTACTGTAAAAGATTATTTAGTAAAAGACAATCTGGATGAAATTTATGAGCTTCTTAAGGACAACAACCTTGATGATATGGTTTCTATGAACTCTTCACTAGCTTCACTGGTATCAAGTGAATGTATTACAAAAGAAGAGGCCATTCAAACATCCAATGATGTTCCTGAGCTTGAAAAAATATTCAGAGGGGTATATCTGGGAACAAAAGCTTATTATGAATAATTACGTAACAGAAGCAATCAATTTAAAATCATACAATTTGAATGAAGCAGACAAAATTATAGTAATGTACTCCAAAGAAAACGGCCTCATTAAAGGAGTGGCAAAGGGGATTAAAAAGCCTAAAAGTAAACTGGGAGCAAGAATGGATTTACTTGTGGCTAATTCACTGCAACTATTAAAAGGACGTTCTATGGACACCATACTGCAGGCTCAGACTGTTAATCACTTTAGAAAAACAAGAGAAGATATGGATAAGCTAATGCTTTCATCTTATATTTCAGAAGTGGTTATGAACTTCGGCGAAGGCTCAGAATCTGCGTCAGAAGAAATTTATGAACTTTTATACAAGGCTCTTAATAGAATATCAAATGCTGCTGAGAAAAAAGATATGTTAATTGCTGCCATAAAATTTCAGCTTAAAATACTTCTGGTTATGGGATTTTGCGTTGAACTGGATACCTGCCTGTGCTGCAGAGAACAGGTTCTGGATGAAGAGATGTACTTCTCATCTTCCATGGGCGGTATTATATGCAAAGAATGCAATGAACATCTTGGAATTAAACTAAAAATGCATAATAAAATAAGAGATTTTCTACAGGCAATGCTGCAGTTTGATTTTGATTATGAGAGCGATTATGACAGAAAAGCGACAGAGAAAGTCTGCCAGGTCTGTTTTGATCTTCTGGATGATTATATAAAAACTCACACCAACAAACGTCAAAAATCAGTTAAGTTAATCAAGGAATTAGCAGTATGAAAAAGATAAGGCTTGCTCATTTATATCCTAAATTACTAAATATTTACGGTGATGGCGGCAATATACTGACTTTAAAAAAAAGATGTGAATGGCGCGGAATTGGTATTGAGATTGATGAGATAAATATTGGTGACTCTATAAAAGAACATGATATATATTTTATCGGCGGAGGACAGGATTTACAGCAGATTGAAGTAGCCGGAGAACTTCAAAAACATAAAGATTTTTTAACATCAGAACGGGATAACATGGCTGTTTTCCTTGGAATTTGCGGCGGTTACCAGCTTATGGGACATTATTACCAGCCTCAAAATGGAGATAAGCTGCAAGGGATAAGCCTTCTGGATGCATACACTCAAGCAGGTAATAAACGCTTTATTGGCAACGTTACAGTTCAAACCGAGTTTGTAGATCCAAATACACTTGTTGGTTTTGAAAATCATAGCGGACTTACATACTTGCAGGGAAGCACAGAGCCTCTGGGAAAAATCCTTACAGGAAATGGAAACAATGGAGTTGACGGAACAGAAGGAGCTCGTTTCAAAAACGTATTTGGGACATATATGCACGGCTCATTTCTACCCAAAAACCCGCAATTTGCTGATTATTTATTGGAATTAGCACTTGGTTCTAAACCAGAGCCTCTTGATGATAAAATTGAAAACCTTACGCACAATTCTCTTGTCGGGAAAAAATATTAAGTTACTTAATAAATTTTAGCTCAATCTGGGTATTAACACTTTCCCCAGGGAATTTTTCCGGAAGCGGTCTGTAAGGAGCCCCTGCTTTTACAGCATTAAGCACAGAATTATTTGCATGTTCGTTTGTAGATTTTACAATAACAGGATCTGTAATTTCTCCATTCTTCTTAACTCTAAATTGCACAAGCACTTCATAATCACTGTTGGCTTTATATGGAATCCAGTTTTTATGGACAGCGTTTGGAAGATATTCAAAATACTGATTAAGGTTCTCAAATTTTTGTTCATCCGCAAAAACCTGAGTTACAAGTAATAGACCGGCCATAATCGCCGCAAATTTAACCATTTTCATAACAGCCTCCTAGCGAACATAAACTCTCGGCAGTCTTACTTTTAGCCTGCAGGTAAGTTCGTAATTAATAGTATGTAATATTTCTGCCCAATTATCAAGTGATAAATTTTTATCATCCAACAAAGTTACAACATCACCGATTTTTGCCTCAACATCACCTAAATCAAACATCATTTGATCCATAGTAATATTACCGATTTGTTTTACTTTTTTCCCATTAACCAGAGCATAAATCTTATTTGATAAGTTTCTTGAAACACCATCGGCGTAACCAATCGGGATTGTAGCAACTCTTGCAGGTTCATAAGCAACAAATTTATGCGAGTAACTTACACCTTCTCCGGGTTTTACTTCATGAATATTGGTAATTCGGCCTTTAAGCCCCATTATCTGTTTTATTTCAGGCTTATAATTAATATGAGGCGGCAAGTCAGGGTACATACCATAAAGAGAAATTCCGACACGAACCATATTAGACTCAATATTATACGCAAAAGTTGCTGCAGTATTTTGCACATGGAGTAAAAGTCCTGTCGTATCAATATTTTTAACAACGCTGTTCCATCTGTCAACCTGTTTTTGAGTTTCGTCTTCTTCTTCAGCAGATGCCAAATGAGTAAAAACACCTTCAAAATTTAAATAATCAGCCTTGCGAACTTTTTCTATATATTTTACGCCGTCTTCGGAACGCACGCCAATTCTATTCATGCCGGTATCAATTTTAACATGCACTTTAGGTTTAATACCTGTGCGTTCAAAAACTTCTCTACAGGCATTCAGATGTTCGTCGTTAAAAATAGAAAACGCTATATCATTTTGTGCAGCAGATTCGATAGCCCAGAGAGGGATTGCACCAACAACAAGAATAGGACACTTAATTTTAACTTTTCTAAGATCAAGCCCTTCATCCACAGATGATACCCCCAGAGCATCGACTCCGGATGCAAGCATTGTTTGAGCTATCATTGTTGCTCCGTGTCCGTAGGCATCAGCTTTTACTATCGCTAGAAATTTTTTATTTTCTGGAATACCTTTTTTGATTTCTATAATATTATTCGCAAGCGATTCAAGATTAATTTCAACCCACGCATCCTTGTGAATATTCACATTAGCCTGTCTTACGTTCTTCATTATATTAACCTATCATTTCTCCATTCAAATACCAGGTTCTTGCTCTGGTTATCTTTACATTCACAAATTCACCTGTCAGGTCTTTTTCATAAGGAATGTGCACAATTTTATTATTTCTTGTTCTGCCGGTAATAACCCCCTTGCCGTTTCTGATTTCTTTCTTTTCGATAAGGACTTCCATTTCACGACCAACATATTTCTGATTAGATTTTAAACAGCATAATCGATTGTGCTCATTTAACCTTGCAAGACGCTCTGTTTTTACATCTTCGGGAATATACAAATCAACCCATTTAGCAGCAACTGTTTTTTCGCGCGGAGAATAAGCTGCAGTATTTGAGTAATCTAATTCAAGCTCTGACATTGCCTTGAGTGTATTCTGAAACTGTTCCTCTGTTTCACCTGGAAAACCTGCTATAAAATCACTGGTAATTGTTACATCTGGAATACGTTTTCTTATGTTTTCACAAATCTTTTTATAAGTTGCATAATCATATCTTCTGTTCATTTTTTTCAAGACATAATCATCACCCGACTGCATTGGAATGTGGAAATACTCGCAAACTTTATCCAGTTCTATAACAGTATCAATAAGTTCTTCTGTGATATCAGTAGGATAAGAAGTTACAAAGCGGATTCTAAAATTTCCTTCAAGCGCGTTAACTTCTCTCAAGAGTTTTGATAAATTCCAATCTCCTTCAAGCCCTTTTCCATAACTGTCTACATTCTGTCCGAGAAGAGTAATTTCTTTAAAACCTTCCGATAAAGCTTTTTTTATTTCGCTTAATATTAACTCAGGCTTTCTTGAACGTTCACGCCCTCTTGTATAAGGCACTATACAGTATGTACAAAAATTATTACAGCCTTCCATAATCGGAATCCAGGCATTTACACTTTTTACCCTATTAACCTGTATTTCGCTTTCTTCAAAAGGTTTTTCATCCACAGAAACAATTCTCTCACCATTCTCAATTCTTTTGATTAGGGTTGGAAGTTCATAAACTCTTTGCGTACCAAGCACTAAATCAACATAAGGCGCTCGTTTGAAAAGTTCTTTTCCCGCCTGCTGTGCAACACAGCCTGAAAAAATAATTTTCAAGTCTGGATTTTTCTTCTTCCATTTACCCCACACGCCGATAGCACTATATGCCTTATCTTCGGACAGCTGCCTTATCGAACAGGTATTAATAATAAGCATGTCGGCTTCCTTTGGTTCATCTGTTTGACTGTAGCCAAGATGTTCAAGCATACCATACATTCTTTCGGCATCTGATTTATTCATCTGGCAGCCCATTGTTTCTATATAAACTTTTTTCATATTTCCCCTCATTTATATAATATTATATTACAAAAGAAGCAAATCGAGAGCCCCTCGTCGGGGCTCTCGATTCATATTCGACCATGTTTGGGTTTTATTTTAGCCTGAGAATGTTTTGTAAGAAGCTTCAATGTTGTCGTTGATAACCTTTTCAACAGCTT
>UNSK01000045.1 GCA_900552525.1 Candidatus Gastranaerophilales bacterium
TAATATAGGAAAAATCATTATTAGAGCAACATAACATTTGTATCAAAATGTTATGTTAATTTATTTTTAAGACTTAATATTTCTTAACAAAAAGCTAAATATGGGACAAAATCCCTACAAAATCTTCAATTCTACAATCTGCTGTTAAAGATATTCTTAAGCGTGATGTACCTTCCGGCACGGTCGGAGGACGAATTGCCGGTATATAATACCCCAATGCTCTCAATTTTTCTGATACTTGTAGAGTATCATCATTGCTACCGATGACTATAGGTATTATATGTGACGATGATACTGTTTCAATCCCTTTTGTTTTTAATAGTGAATGAACATCGGCTGTAAGTTTCTGAAGTTTTAATTTCTGTGACTCAAGATAGCTACGTTGTTCAGTTAGAAGCCAATTCGACCATGCAATATTCAAAGGTGGAATAGATGTTGAAAAAATAAAGGAACGGGCTTTATTTATCAAATACGTTATTATATCACTGTTTGCAGCACAAAATGCACCAAATGAACCTACCGCTTTGCCAAAAGTTGCTGTTATAATATCAACATCTTTTCCGAATGATACACCCGCCAGCGTATCTCCATAGCAGGCAAATGCGTGTGCTTCATCAATCATTAGCAGACAGTTGTACTTATTCTTTAATTCCACTAGCCTGTCAATATCTACAACATCACCATCCATACTAAATACAGATTCAGAAACAATAAGTGCCCGATTATACTCACCACGTTTCTTTTGTAAGAGTTTCTCAAGATTGTCATAGTCAAAATGTTTATACCTGAAAAAATCACCTCTTGAAAGCTGCATTCCATCAATTATACTTGCATGGTTCAGCTTATCCGAAAATATTACATCCCCTTTATCTATAAGAGCTGATACAACACCCAGATTACACTGATAACCTGTATTAAAAATAAGGGCAGCTTCTTTATTAAAAATTCTGCTTACTGTCCGTTCTAAATCGACATACTCAGGAGAACTTCCGCTTAAAAGCCTTGCTGAAGCAGAAGATAACATACTTTTAGTAACACTCAAAAATTCTTTTTCCAGCTCTGCTTTGGTACTGATTCCAAGATAATCATTTGAAGCAAAATTTATATACTCTGTCCCATCAATGATTATCCTGCCGTCTGATTTCGCCTGAATATTCGGGATACTTCGGAGCTGTCCCTTATTTCTTAGCGCTTCTAATTCTGTTTTTATCATTTAAAATATCTTTCGCTTTTTCCAACTGTACATCATTTTTTGTATCAATAAGCAAATCATAATCATTGCCTATTTCTATATCAGGCTTAATTCCTAATTTATTAATATCAGTGCCATTCGGCGTTAAATATCTGGCAATAGTAATATTAACACCTGTTTGATTTGGCAGAGGTACAACCTTTTGCACAAGCCCTTTACCGAATGTTTTTTTGCCAACAAGCGTTGCTCTATGGTAATCTTTTAGTGCTCCCGACAGAATCTCGCTGGCACTTGCACTCGCGCCGTTTACTAAAACTACTATTGGTTTATTCAGCGGAAGCATTTCGTCCTGAGCTTTAATAGATTTTTTATAACCATTCCTATAAATTATATCTACGATTGTGCCCTTCTGGATAAAAATATCTGCAATAAATACAGCATTATCCAGCAACCCGCCTGTATTTCCACGCAAATCAAGAATTAATGCATCTGTATTTTTTGTATTTTCAAGTGCCTCTACAAACTCATTTGGTGTTGAACCGCTCATAAAGCTGATTATTTGTATGTAACCTATATGGTTATCTACAATAGAGCTCTTTACTGTTTTTATCTTTATTTCTTTTCTCTTAATCTTTTTTGAGATTTTTTTATTGTTTCTTAGTATAGTTAATTCAACAACACTGTTTTCAGGCCCTCTTACAAGAGATGCTACTTCTGAAACGTTCATACCGCTTATATCTTTGCCGTTTACAGCAGTGATAATATCACCTTGTTTTAGTTGTGCAAACTCCGCTGGAGTTGCAGGCATTACATTGAAAATCTCGATTTTTCCGGAATTTGAATATATATTTACACCTATACCATATATTTTCGAAGTTATAGAAGTCGTTAAGTCCTCATAATCCTTCTTTGTCATAAATCTTGTATATGGCTCGTTTAAGCTGGCTATCATTGTATCAATAGCAACTCTTGCGTCTTCCTCTGTCTTAATTTGCCCTTGATAGCGATATTTCCATCGAGCCCAGTTCTGATGGTTTAAGCTAGGCTCGTAAAATTCTTTATTTATAATCTTCCAGGTCTTATCAAATAACTTCTGCGGTGCGACCTCTTCACTGTTAACTAAAGCCTGTCGCGAAAAGAATGCATTAGTTTTTGTAAAAGTTGACAAAAAAACTTTGTTAAATATTACTAAAATTAATACGGACAATATAAATATAAGTAACTGCTTTTTATTCATAACACAATTTAACATCAAGAATAACAGTTAATCAATATACATAAGGAAACCCAAGATGATTATTATTCATTCTTTATTGATTAGAAAAGCCTGGAGAAGTAAGCGGAAGATTTTTATACCCTTCATTGGCATATACTGTCTTTTTAATGTATTTGTTTGTGTGATTGCCTTTTTCAAGAAGCTGTTTAAGAATATTTTCACGTGTTACAAGCGCTGATTCCAAATTGTTTGATTCAGGAAACATCTTTAGGATTTCAGTCCAAACAACAGCCTCCATTGTCCAGGCATATGTTTCTTCGCTCAAAGAATTATATTCATCCTGATGAATAGCCTCGTGAGCCAGAAGTGCAGCTATTGCTCCAGGAGGTGCGTACTCGTGTTTAGGGTTAATATATATATATAATTTTCCCTTCTTTTTCCAGCCAATAGCATCAAATGTAGAATAGGCTTCATTTATTTCTGATAAGTCTTTAAACATAACTTTTACTGGATATTGTGTTACATTATATCCTAGAATCGCTTTCCGAGAAAAATCTCCAGAAGTACCCTTTAGCATGTCTAACGCTACGTGAAAAATCTGCTCGTCTGAAACATTTTTATATTCATCAGAAATACTATCTATGTACTCCTGAGTATACTTTGCAGGAAGTTTAACTGTTGACGGAACAGGCTGATATGTTTTTGCAAACGACACCTGAGTCGTCAAACTCAATAAAATCAATATCTTCAACAATCTTTTCATAACTCAACCCTCAATTCTTTATATTATTATATACTTTTAAATGGGGAAAAGTCAAAAGAAAATATCTCTTGCTTTTAGGCTAAAAGCTTGATATAATAAGGGTTATGAGGGATTATGAGCCATATTTTACAGAAGACGGATCTATAGGACTGTATTCTTATGCTGATAAAGATGTTTACCACTCCAAATTCGGAGCTTTAACAGAAGCATGGGAAAAATTTATTCTTCCTGCTAATCTTGATAATTTTGATTTTGAAAACTTAAAAGTTTTAGATGTGTGTTATGGAATTGGTTACAATACAAAAGCTTTAATGAGTTTTTTAATAAATCATGTAAAATTCAAAAAGAAAAATATATTTATTAAACTGTTTAATCTCGTTTCGATAGGTATTAATAATTTAATAAGGAAAGCTAAAGGTTTATCGCCATATAACGAAACGAGATGTGATGATAAAAATTATTGCTTTTCTATAGACTGCTTGGATATAAATGAAGAACTTGTAAAATTATCACCATTTTTTAGAACAGTTAAAACACCCGAAGAAATTTACGAAAGTATTGTGCCAAAAATTTTAAATTGCTTTGATACATACTACACCCTCAAAAAATTGTTTATAGAAATCGCATCACGCTTTGCTCCTAAAAATAAAAAGAGTATCAATGAGCTTTTAGATTTAAAATTTAGAAATATGCACATAGAAAAAGAATATAAAATTAATCCTTATGTAAACTACATCATAATGAATAGATTGTATGAACATTTCGAAGGAGAATATTTAAACAAAGACCTAAAAAAAATTCTTCGAGAAAAGAAAAATCGGAGTTTTTTTGATAAGCCTTCAATAAAATATGCGCGTTTTAATCAAATCTGGGGGTATCATAAGTCATCCAGATTTAATTTATCAGCCTTCTTACATAATATATATTATGCCCATTTATCGAAGCGATATAAAAAGATAAAATTTAAGACTGCTGAGAGCCTTTTTAACGTCAATTTCTACATAAATGATGCAAGAAAGACCATTTTACAGCTTAAAGGCGAATACGACCTTATATTCCTGGACGCATTTACCTATACAAAAGCTCCGCAGCTATGGTCTGTTGAATTTATTGCTGAACTATATAAACGTATATCTGATTCGGGACTGCTTATGACTTACTCTACATCTGCTCAGGTGAGAAATACTCTTCTTGAAAATAAATTCTATGTTGGAAAAATCTACGATAAAAAAACAAACAGAGTAATTGGAACTATTGCTTCTAAAGATAAAACAAAAATTAAACATCCGTTAAATACTTATGAAATAGGATTATGCAATACAAAAGCCGGTATTCCATACCATGATCCTAATCTTTCTTTTGACAGCAAAGATATTATGGAACTAAGAGAATATGAATTCCGACACAGCGACCTGATGAGTTCTTCGAAATATATGAAAATAAGGAGCCTTAAAAATGAATAAATACGATGTAGTAATTGCAGGAGGGGGAACTGCAGGATGTGCTTGTGCATATATCGCTGCAAAATATGGACTTAAAGTACTTCTTATAGAAAAAAACTCCTTTTTAGGAGGCTCTATTACTTCTTCACTGGTTATTCCGGCTATGAAAACCTCCAAAAATGCAATAAATACAGAGTTTTTTGAAACTTTATACAATAAACTGGCTGTATTAGAAGGCGCAATAACTTACTCTGACGGAAATAAAGGATGGTTTAATCCTGAACTTACAAAAATAGTTCTTGATGATATGCTTATTTCGGCCGGCGTCAAAATAATTTTTGAAGCAAATATAAGAAAAATAGAAGAAAAATTATCATCATATATCGTAACGATAGAGGATGATAATCTAACACCTTTGGATAAAGAGTTATTGTTATCTATCGAAGCGAAGTATGTAATAGACGCAACTGGTGATGCAAAAATTTGTCAAAAATTAAATTGTGAATTTTTAACGGCAAGTAATGGTAAAAATTCACAGCCGGTTAATTTAAGATTTATAATGTCTGGCGTAAATACAACTGAATTTTCCAAATGGATTATGGAGCTTGATAAAGACAGAGATGTTACAACTAGTTGTACTATTGACGGAAAAATATACTTATCTACTGCATATACCTGGGATAGCAATAAAAACTGGGCTCTTAAGCCTGTATTTAAGGCTGCTATTGAGAATGGAGATATTACAGAGGCGGACTCTAACTATTTTCAGATATTTTCAGTAGCAGGGACTCCAGATTCTATTGCATTTAACTGTCCACGGCTATTGGATACATCCTCTAATCCTTATATTGAGGGGCGTAGAAGCATTTTAAGGTTATCAAAATTTTGTAAAAAATACTTTACAGGATTTAAAAATGCATATATTTCATCAATTGCAAACACACTGGGCATAAGGGTTTCGAATAGAGTAAAAGGCAAATATATCTATACACAGGACGATTTAAAAGAAGGGAAAAAATTTGATAATCCTGTAGTTATCTCAAATTACCCTATAGACATACATTCGGATAAAAAAGACAGCTCTACGCTTGAAAAAGTTTATAAAGAATATCAGCTTCCTATTGAAGCTCTTATGGTAAAAGACAGATTATTTGTTGCTGGACGATGTATATCAGCTGATTTTGAAGCTCAGGCTGCTCTTCGCATAATTCCATCTTGTTTTTCTATGGGAGAAGGCCTTGCAAAATATCTAGTTAAAATTATTAGTAATAGTATGGATATACTCTAAAATCTGAGAGAAATAAGTAAGATTTGTATCACCATTTATTATAATATCAGCCTCTGATCTAAATGGTTTTACATATTTTTCACCTGCGCCAAGAATATATTCCCAGTGTTTTTTAGCATTTTCTAAGTCTTGGTTACGTTCTGTGTAAGCCCTTGTTAAGAAGCGCTCTTTTCTTAGTTCCAAATCCGTTTCTACATAGACTTTAATATCAAATATATCTTTATTTTCACCGAACATTGATGCCATACCCTCAACTACAACAATTTTATTAGAAGGTACAAATTTTGATTTTGGCACAGAAACTCCTGTACCATTTAGCAGATATTCAGGAGAATAAACATCTTCACCGTGTGAAATTTTATCTAAATCCTCTTTTAAAATATCCAGCTGAAAGCTGTTCGGAGAGTCAACGTCATAGCCGTTATCTCTAAGATTATCAAATGTCCCGAATTTTTTTATTAATTCAGAAATATCATTAAAATAATTATCAGTAGTTAGTATTGTAACAGGCATATTAAAACGTTTTATAACATTTTGAATTTCCTTGCATATCGTTGATTTTCCCGAAGCAGACTCGCCTGTAATACCTATCATTATTCTTTTTTCCGGATTCTGGATTAAACGTCTGGAAAACTTCTGAATAAAATCATACCGAACCTCAACAAAAATCGGCTCGGCAGCTTTATTATCATATGCTAATACTTGTTTAAATTTTGACTGCAAATAAAATGCCAACAGTTCACGTCCCGTTTTTTGGTTAAAATCAGGCTTGAGTATCTTATCTGCGGAGTTCAATTCTTTTTCTATTAAATGGGAAATCCCTGTTTTATCATCTTCAGTCATATGCTTATTCCAATATTATTACATTATACCCTTAAGAAATTTAAAGGTAAAGGGGTATTAAGACTCAAATAATTCGCTGATTTTATCAGCAATATCTCTAGGATCAATTTCTTGAGTTATTTTGTTTATATCCTGCGCAGTTTGATAAAGCTTTGCAGCTTCTACTTTATCGCCTACAATAGAAGTTGCTCTTGCAAGATTAAAATGCGCCAGTGCGTAGTTAGGATTTGCATCCACAGCATTTTTAAACAATTCAATTGCTTTATTAACTCTGCCTAAATCATCCAGATAAATAACCCCAAGGTTATTGTAGGCAATATCATAATTTTTATTGTATTTAATTGCCAGTTCATAAGACTTTATAGCTTCTTCAGTATCCCCCTTGCCCCAGTATAAGAAACCGAGGTTACAATGTATTTTTGCGTTGTAAGGCTGAAGTTCTAAAGCCTGCCTGTATACTGCAAGTGCATTATTATAATCCTCTTTGTCATAAAAAGCACTTCCGAGATTAACATAAATATCAATATCATCCGGTGTCAATACATACGCAGTCTGATAAGCAGATATTGCAGCATCCGGATCAGATTTATTTTCCTGATAGACAAACCCCATAGTTTGAGCTATAACACTGGTCCAAGTTTTATTTGGATTAAGGGTAATTGCAGTCTGGTAATTTGATATGGCTAAATCAAATTCACCTTTAATATAATAAATATTTGCTAAATTAGAATATAAATCAGGCATATTAGGTGCCATTGCGATTAATTTAATATAAACATCTATAGCCTGATTGTAATCTCCCTGTTCTTCATAAGCCCTGCACAAGTGTCTATAGGCTGCAATATTAAATGAATCAAGCCATATCGCCATTTTATATTCTGTAATAGCATCTTCAAAATACCCCGTAGACAGGTATATATCGCCAAGTACACAATACAAAGGTGCAAAACCTGGAGCTCGCTCTATTGCATCTTTATAAAGCTGTATTGCTTTTGAAAAATCTTTCACCTGAATAGCATAAAAACCTTTTAAAAATAGAGGAAGGAAACGCATATAAGACAGGTTTCTTATAATATTTTGCTGCGCAGTTTTATCAAAAGGAATGAGCAGTGCTGCCATCATCTTTTCATAAAAAGCTTTAAGCTTAGTTTTTGTATTTTTAAACGCTGATGCTTCATAAAGTTTACACAACAAATAATGTGCACTTGAAGATTTTAATCTAGAAGAAATAATAGCAGCCTGTGCTGCATCTATAGCATCAGTAAAATGAGCTTTTTTAACAAAAGTTTCTGCAAGCATATAATATGCTTCATAATAGTTATTTTTCTTTTCTAAAGCCATAGTAAAGTAGTTTATAGCCTTATCCAAATCTCCTTTATGATAGAAAGCGACTCCTATTTTATAATAAATTTCACAAGAATCAATTAACGATTCCATAGCAAGCTGGTATTCAGTAATAGCCTCATCTATATACTGACAGGCATTATAAATATCCAGATGCCACTTCATATATAAATCACCAAGCCTAACATGCAATGCAGGATTGGTAGGGTCTTTCTGTAAATCCAAACGGCATCTTTCTATCTGGTCAAACATTTTATTTTTGTTTTCTTTTTTATTAATTATGTTATCTCTATCGTCTGCTAATTTTTTCATAATCTTTCCTAATCAGAGCTGTTGCTGTATAAGTACATATAATATAATAGTGTCTGCCTGTCTTCATCTACCATATTTGAGTATGATATCTGGTATTCATTATCATAAACCGGATCAATATAAGTTACTGTGCCCTTAAAACTAATTATACCACACTTTTTAGGTAATATTAACTCACAGTCAAAAGTATCATCAAGCTTAAACTCATAATCACAATAAAACTTAAGATATTCTGTCGCAATTTCAAAAGTACTAACTTTGAAAAACTTTTCCCCCATTGTAATATTAAGAGTTTCGACAGCATCGACAACAGGAATTTCATCATTTGGCGTTAATTTCATTGCATTGTAGTCAAGCTCAACCGAAAATTCATCCTCAAGAGGAGAAGTAATAACGATAGTATTAAAATCTACAGTACCTATTTTAGAAAAAGCTTTAATAGTCAAACTGCAGCCTACATCGAGGTATTCTATATATCTCATGAAGTACTGTGGTAAATCAATTACAATTCTATCTTCAAGCAATGCTGAAATTACACAAGCAATTTCTACTAAGCTATCTTCTTTTTGAAACAAAATACTTAATTTTTGCCCTGCCTTCAATAAATCCATGTATAATATTATAAACTAAAAATACGTTTTCAGCTAATCATATAAATGAACTAATTTATTAATAAGGAAGTGTATCTACAAACTCCGGCACCTTGATATTTGTCATAGGCACATCCTTTTGTCTGTATGATTTTTGAGTATAGGAAATCCAGTTAAACAAAAGTACTGAACTTGGTTTATCTACTATACCATTAATTACACTTCTAAACTCTTTAGTATTTTTCATAGTCAGCTGAGGAAGTTTTTCAAAGTCTTCCGGCAAAATATTATATTTATTATCTTCACCGGTCAGCATTACCATAAGCTTATTAAATGAAAAGTCTCCAAACGCACCTAAGCCGGAAATAACTTCATCCGATAAACGTCCCAATACAACCAATTTTGCATAATCTGTATCAGGGTTATACGTTCCCTTTATAAACAATGCCATAAGAGGTCCTTGTGACTGCAGGAATTTTACCTGAGCTATGCCGTCTTTTAAGTCTACATCGCCTCTTAAATATTTAAAGAGTCCTGTATCCTTCAAGGTTATTGCTTTAGTCACAACACTTAGTGAAGTGCGCAGCATGTTATCTGCAATTACGTTTTGTGCATACAACAAATGTTCAAGTTTGCCGAGCGTTCCCATTCGCCCATTATGCACTATAAATTTTATATTACCATTCAGAGATTGCTTAGAACTTAAATTACCGCTCATAGAAGTATCAAAATCCATAACCCCGCTTACAGAATCTTTACGTGTAGATACTATATCAAAAATTGGTGCAGCACTAACACCTCTTGCCTGTATATTCGAACTAAAATGTTCGTCTTTGAGATTAAACTCCATAGAACCGGCTAACTTGCCGTTAAACAGTTCAGAAGAGATATTCTTCATCATCAGGTTATTATTTTTTAAGCTAAAATCAGTTGATAAAGCGGATAAATAAAGAGGAGAGTTGTAAATATTAGCGAGAAGCTTTTCAGAGTAGAACTTACCTTCATTTATGCTTAAAGGTACTTGCTTAAATGCAGGACTGTCTTTATACATAAGGAAAGTATCTGTATTTACGTATTTTGACTTTACACTCACATTTTTTACAAGCAATTCTTTCGAAATATCAGTCGATATTGTTGAATTTATTCCCATGACTGAATCTGCAATCTTCACCTGAGGTGCATTTAATACAGCAACCGTCTTATTAAAGTCGACTGTAAGATTATTTATTGCAAGCTGTAAGAACTGATTAATTACATTTTGAGCTGTTATTTGACCTACAATATCAGGTTTCTTAATTTTTCCGTTTATGAAAATATCCCCTTTTAACTGTGCGATTGTATCAAAATATGTAATATTAAGCTGTTGAGGTATAAAAACTCGTAAATTTTTAAATGCTGGTTCAGAAGCAAGATTATCTACATTTCCCGTAATTATTAACTTTTTCTGACCTTTTACATTAAGCTTAAAATCATTGGAAAGCTTGCCTGAAAATGGAGAAACACTTAAATCTTCTATTTTCAGATTTTTATTTTCAATTTTAGACACAAAGTTAACCAATGAAGGCTCGTCAAGTATTAGAGCTTTCTCCATTACAACCTGTGCAATTATATTTTGAATACTAGAATTGCCATAAACAGATAACTTAATAGGATATACAGCATAATTTGTTTTTACTGCTTTTATATCCCTCGAGTTGACAAACCCGTTAAGCCCTACATTAAATGTCAAATCTTTTGTATTGTAATTTGTAATTTCTGCTTTCGCGCTAAGCTTAGAATTTGGTAAAAATACATTTGTTTCCGGAACTTTTATAGTATCTCTCTCAATATAAAGCTTTAAGAGAGGTAATTTTATGAGCTCTGTTTTATCAGTATTTATAGCAA
This sequence comes from Candidatus Gastranaerophilales bacterium, assembly GCA_900552525.1. Taxonomy (GTDB): domain Bacteria; phylum Cyanobacteriota; class Vampirovibrionia; order Gastranaerophilales; family Gastranaerophilaceae; genus CAG-196. The sequence continues at coordinate 10,875 of UNSK01000045.1, forward strand.
TATTATTAATATATGCTATATTATCTTTGTTAGTATCAATTTTCAATGATGAAAAAGCAAGCTTATTGTCATTATTTATGCATTTAAAGTTTTCAATCTGTAAATTTTCTTTATGTGTAACATTTTCTAATGTACCGCCGATATTAGCAACAAGCGATGCTATACCGCTTTTTATCCCGAAGCTCGCAGGACAAAGATGTTTCAGTTCTACTTTGTGCATCAGAACTTCAATATCAATATTTTTATCAATCTTTCCTTTTACCATAATAGGGGCATTATTAACATACCCTACTGCATCTGTAATATTTATTACATTATTTGAAAAATCAATATTTGAACTTATATTATTAATATCAATACCATTTGCTTTTATTGAAGCATTTGAAATCTTAAGAAAGCCTGCTGATTTAAGCTTATTCAAATCGCCTTTTATTGTAAAATCAGCTTTTAGCTGGCCGTTAATAGAATCAATGGCCTTGTATTTTGAGAAATCTGCAAGCAATTTAACTTTTTGATATAAGTCATGCAGCTTTATTTCATCTGTCTTAACTTTCAAATCCAAACTGCGTTTTTTAGAATTATTTATTACTCCGTCAATATAAACTTTTTTATCATTTGAAGCATATATATTTGAGAGCACCCCTACTTTATCGCCTAAAAAAGTTAAATATATAAAGCTTTTTGGTGTTCTTTTATCAGGGTCAAGAACAGATATATTATCAATATTAATAAGCCCTGATATCTGTAAGTCCCCATTCAAATTATTATACAGTTTTAAATCCGCAATTATATCAGAATGGAAATCTAAAGTTTCCATCTGTTCAAGAAAGGCTTCAATATCAATATCCGGAGTCTTTTCAGACATTTTTATATTAGGAAGAATTGATAAATCATAAGATAAAAACTTTTTATCATTGATAGAGAATTCTCCCGTAGATTTTAATCTAAGGTTCTCGAAATTAATGACCTTTGCTATTTCTAACCAATTTCCTGCTATTCTGTATTTTTTATCTTTAGGGGCATCAAGGTAAGAAATACTATAGTTTTTCAAAGTCATATCTGGAATTTCATTAAAGTCTTTAGAGTTCATTTTTTCCAGAAGCTTATTTAAGTATTTATCATTAGAACTAACTTTTACAATGAACTTATCAGCATATAATCTTTTTACAATCACATCATCTTTGAATAGTGACGCCCAAGGTATGAAAAACTTCACATTATCAAATTGACCAAATTTTTGTCCATCCTCATACATGATATGCATTACAGGAGCCTTAACCTTAAGTGATGGACCAAATCTAAGTATTAGCCTTTCTATATGTATTTTTACACCCAAATCTTTTGTTACCTGTGCCTCAATTGCAGGTATAAATCTTGTTGCATCAATTGGTACGAAACATATTGAAATACAGAATGCCAATACAACAAAAAATATTATTATAAAATTTCTATACTTTTTCATACTAAATAATTTCTCCGCTTCCCTTATCAAAGAAATACATGTCTTTTTCAGATATTCTCAACTCTACTTGCCCGCCGATAGGATAATCCAGGGGTAATCTGGCAGAACATTTATTCCCGTTCAAATTAAAATATATAATTCTTTCGCCGCCTGTCATTTCTACGATGTCAGGGGTTACAGTAAGAACAGTATCCCCGCAAATCATTTTTTCTGCACGAATTGCAGCAATAACCTCTCCATTGATTTGTTTATTTGTTTCAAATTGGTGTCCGTTTATCTCAAACTTACCATTTATTACATTTACATCAATAAAATTCATTTGCCCGATAAAACCTGCAACAAACTTATTTTTAGGATTATTATATATAACCTCCGGAGAATCAGCCTGCTGTATCTTGCCTTTATCAAGTACAACAATTCTATCCCCCATAGTAAGTGCCTCGGTCTGGTCATGCGTAACATATATAAATGTTGTCTGCAATTTTTGATGCAGACGCTTAATTTCTGAACGCATCTGAACTCTTAAATTTGCATCAAGATTTGAGAGTGGTTCATCCATAAGAAAAACCTTAGGATTTCTTACAATTGCTCTGCCTAGAGCAACTCTTTGTCTTTGCCCTCCAGAGAGCTGTCTTGGTTTTCTATTCAATAAATCAGCAAGGTCAAGAGCCTTGGCAACCTCATGAACCTTTTCATCAATAACTGCTTTACTATACTTCCTCATTTTTAAGCCGAAAGCAATATTGTCATAGACGCTCATATGCGGATACAAAGCGTAACTTTGAAAAACAAAGGCAATATCCCTATCTTTTGGATGTTCACTATTCACAACTTTCCCATCAATTAATATTTCTCCAGAGGTAATATCTTCAAGTCCGGAAATTAACCTTAGGATAGTAGATTTACCGCACCCTGACGATCCAACCAGAACAATAAATTCTTTGTCCTTTATCTCCAGATTTATATTATCTATTACATTTTTATTCCCATCGTAGCTTTTTACGAGGTTTCTCAATATTACGCTGCTCATAACTCATCCTATTTGTATTAACTCGGAATTAGCACATTAAAACTTGTATTTTTAAGTATTTTAGACTCTACCCATACGTTTCCGTTTAATGACTGAACCAAATTTTTAACACTTGCAAGGACAATTGCTCTCAATACATTCTTTCTATTGTTTGAATCTACAATTTTGTAAGGATCAAACATGCACTCCAAATCATTTTCAGATAGTAGTAATGAAGTACTCGAAAGTGATATAAGAGTGTATTGAGCTGGAGCAAGATTTTTTGATGCAATAAACTCTTCATCAGGATTTGAAAGATGTATATCAATATCTCCCATATCAACTGCCTTCAAGATTACTTCAAGCAAATCCTGTAAAATATTCTTAAGGATATTTTCATCCGAAGATATTGTTTTTTTAAAATTTTCATCCTGACTTATAGAAATTTTAACATCTTTACCCTTAAAAAGCTGTTCATTAAAGCGAACAACAGAGCTCACAAGACTTGAAACATCAAAAGTTTTATTCTCAGCTTTGCTAAGACAGGACTCTGTTTGGGATAGTTCAAGAAGTTTCCCTACAAAATACATTAAATCTGTAGAGTTTTTGTTAATTATTCTTATATACTTTTCCTGCTGTTCACTCATCTCGCCGCCGAGCCCATCTGCCATAGCCTGAGAGAAACCTACAATAGACTGTATTGGAGCTTTAAAGTCATTAGCCAGTTTTATCAAAAAATTATTCTTTTCCCTATTTACTGTATCCACATCTTCTGTTTGAACCGGAGGAGCAGGAGGTACGGCATCTCTAAAATCCAGAACAAACCCTTCATCAATTTCTTTTACAGTCATATCAAAGTATGCTTCTTTACCTGTAAATTTAGTTATAATCGGTCTGTGCATTGCAATTGAATTGTAAATCAAATTCATCGGATTTTCTATAAAATCAGCAATATTAGATGTTAAAAGATGCATTTTTGAAGTTTCAAAAATTTCAGCAGCTGCATCATTTACCCACTGTATTTTTCCATCCTTACCACAGAGTACAAGAGCGTCTGGCAGGGCTTTTTCAACATCTATAGAATTAGTTCTGAATAAATACAGAGTTGGTCGCAGCAAGAATGCCGGGCATTCTTGAAATTTAATATAGACAAAACAAAAATAATGTGAAAAAATATAAAC
>UNSK01000046.1 GCA_900552525.1 Candidatus Gastranaerophilales bacterium
GGCACAAAAGTGTAAAAACTTTAATAATTCTTTAAAATTGTTACATTTCGTAATATTATTTTACCCTTATGGATTAAGAAAAAATTTTTTTAATATGATATTCTTATTTTTATGAAGAGAATTTTAATTGTAATCTTTGTTTTGCTGATATTAGGGGTATTATTAAAAGCTTGCTTAAGGCAGGATATTCCTTATGTACTGCCGGAAAAAATAGTAAAGCATGATTTGCAGGAAATAGTTTATCCTGCTAAAGAGAAAAATGTAACAATCAATTGTGTTGATTATTTACAATCACAGGCTCCTGTTGGATATTTCGGCGGGGAACTTATAATTTCTACAATCGGAGAAGGCCCTAAAACCTTTAATCCGTGTAATACAAAAGACTCAACCTCTTCTTCTATGGCCGGTTTAATGTACGATGGGCTTGTAACAACTAACCCGAGAACCGGCGAGGTTGAACCACAGCTTGCGAAATCTTTTACAGTTGACGGAAACGACTATTTAATACATTTAAGAAGAGGAATACAATGGACAGATGGTAAGCCAATTACTGCTGATGATGTTATGTATACATATAACGAAGTTGTTTTTAGAGGGCTGGGCAATCCTTCTGTTATGGACGCAATGAAAGTTGATGGAAAGCTTCCTGAACTTGTTAAAATTGATGATTATACGGTGAAATTTACGACACCGCAACCTTTTGCACCTTTTTTAAGGCTTCTTTCATATCCGATTGTTCCTAAACATTATTTTAAACCATATTCTGATAGAGGCGAATCAGTCTTTAATGCATTTTTAAGCCCTAATACTCCTCCGGAAGAAATTGTATCAAGCGGTGCTTTTAAGCTAAAAGAGTATGTTGCAGCCCAAAGAGTAGTATTTGTAAGAAATCCTAACTACTATAAAATAAATTTGAAAGATGAAAAATTACCTTATCTTGATAAAGTGGTATACATGATAGTTGGTGATACTAATAATGAAATTCTAAAATTTGAAGCTAAAGAGATTGATGTATTAAGCCTCAGGGGCTCTAATGTAGCAAGGTATAAAATAAGAGAACCTCAATCTGATTATATAATATATAATCTAGGTCCTGATACCGGAACTTTATTTTTAGTTTTAAATTTAAATAATAGAAAAGATAAGAACTGTAAGCCTTATGTTAACCCCGTCAAAGCCTCATGGTTTGCAAGTCGTGATTTTAGGGCTGCAATTGATTGGGCTATAGATAGAAAAAATATGGTTCAAAATATTGCTTCCGGTGTAGCCGAACCTTTGTATACTGCAGAAAGCTTAAATTCTATATATTTAAATAAATATATAAAAGGCCACCCAAAAGACAAAGCTGTTGCTCAAAAAAGCCTCAAGAAGGCCGGTTTCTACTATAAGAACGGAATACTTTATGATAAAAATTCAAACCGTGTAGAATTTGATTTATACACAAATGCCGGCGTTCTTGAACGTGAAGCGCTTGGTGTGATGATTAAACAGGATTTGGAAGATTTGGGTATGAAGGTAAACTTTAAGCCGCTTGAGTTTAATTCTCTGGTTAATAAATTGACAAATACACATGATTGGGATATGGCAATAATGGGGCTTACAGGTTCGCCACTTGAACCTCATGACGGTAAAAATGTTTGGACTTCATCCGGCAGCCTCCATATGTTTAATCAAAGACCGCAAGGATATTGCATTGATGATAGACTAAGCTGGGAAAAAGAGCTTGATGAAATTTTCCGCGAAGGTGCATTAAAGCTTACTTTTGAAGAACGAAAGCCGCTATATGACAGATATCAGACAATAATTTATGATCAGAAACCAATTATATACTTGTACTCGCCGATAAGAATTACGGCAATAAGAAAGAAGTTTAAAAATATATATCCGACAGCTTTAAGCGGACTAATCTATAATCTGGATGAAATATATGTAGACGGAGATAAGGGGTAATATAGTGGAGTTTTTTAAATATATTACAAAAAGAATTTTACAGGTGATACCATTATTAATAATAGTATCTATTATCAGCTTTTTTATCATCAGACTTTCTCCTGTAGACCCGCTTGCTGAATTAAGGCTGAATCCTTCAATATCTCAGGAAACACTTGACAAGGAAGTTAAGCGTCTTAATTTGGATAAACCTATTTATGTTCAGTATATTTCATGGGCAAAATCTTTCATAAAATGGGATTTGGGATATACGTCAACCGGTGAAAAGGTTTCAGTTAAACTAAAGGAGCGTATACCAAATACTTTACTTTTAACAGTTGTTGTGATTTTTATGACCTGGGCTGCCGGAATACCTCTTGGCATTCTGGCTGCTGTTAAAAAAGAAACTGCTTTTGATAGGTTTTTGACTGTTATTTCAAGTATAGGAATGGCAATACCTTCATTCTTTTTCGCGATATTAATGCTTATTTTTGCGGTTAAAACAGGATGGTTTCCAGTAGGTGGTCTTACAAGTTATAATTTTAATGAGCTCGGATTCTGGGGAAAATTTACAGATATAGCACGGCATCTTATATTACCATCTATTGTACTGTTTACAATATCTCTTTCAGGCTTACAGCGTCAAATGAGAGCTAATATGCTTGAGGTTCTTGATAGTGATTATGTAAAATTTGCCAGAGCAAAAGGACTTAGCGAATGGAGAGTACTTTTTAAGCACGCTCTTAGAAATGCAATAAACCCTATGATAACTCTTTTAGGTTTTGAATTTGCAGGCTTGTTGAGCGGAGCAGCGCTTACGGAATATGTATTTCAGTATCCCGGGCTTGGAAGGCTTATTCTGGAAGCGGTTATGAAATCAGATATTAATCTCGTTATGGCATCCTTGATGATGGGGACAATAATGCTTATACTGGGAAATTTAATAGCAGACATACTGCTTATGATTACAGATCCTAGGCTGAGAAAGGGAGAAGAGTAAATGGACGGGTTCTTTTCTAAATTATTTAAGGATAAATTTGCTAAAGCAGCGTTTATAATTCTTGCAGTTTTATACTTTGTTATATTCTTTGCAGATTTTATTGCACCGTATTCAAATACATATTCAAATAGAGAAATGTCTTATGCGCCTCCGTCTAAGATATATACGATAACACCAGAAGGAAAACTTTCGCGGCCGTATACATATAATTACATAAGGGAATATGAACCAACTCTTATGCAGACAGTATTTAAGCAAGATAGGAGCAAAAAATACTATATCCGACTGTTTCCAAAAGCAGAAGGGTATAAATTTCTTGGAATTATACCTACTCATAGACATCTTTTCGGTACCGATTGCGGCGGGCATCTTTACCTGCTTGGAACAGATATAAATGGCAGGGATGTGTTCTCACGGCTGCTTTTTGGCGGTAGAATTTCTATGACAGTAGGATTTCTTTCGTTATTAATAGTATTTCCGATAGGTCTTTTATATGGAGGAATATCCGGTTATTTCGGAGGTTTCCTCGATACAATTATGATGCGTTTTGCAGAGGCTGTTATGGCAATACCAAGCTTTTATCTGCTGATAATCCTTGCTGCAATCCTGCCCTCTGGAATGACGAGTGTGCAACGTTTTGCATTGATTATCATTATTCTGGCTTTGATTGGCTGGGCCGGATTTGCCAGAGTTGTAAGAGGTATGGTGCTCTCAATAAAAAATGAGGATTTTGTGCTGGCTGAAAAAACAATAGGTGCATCTAATTTGAGAATAATTTTAAAACACATATTACCTCAGACAACAAGTTATGTAATAATCGCAATGACATTGAGTGTTCCATCTTATATACTTGCAGAGTCCGGCTTAAGCTTTTTAGGGCTTGGAATACAGCAGCCGGATGCAAGCTGGGGTAATATGCTTAAAGAAGCACAGGAATTTACTAATATTCTTTACCGTCCGTGGCTTTTATCTCCAGGTTTTCTAATTTTTATAGCAGTTCTTTCTTTTAATATTCTCGGTGATGCAATAAGGGATATTCTAGATCCTAAATCTATAAAAAGAGGGCGGAATGATTAATCATTCCGCCCTCGGATATTTTTCGGCTTAACCTAAAATGTCTTCTAAGTCACCGAGTATACCTTCATGGTTGCCTCCGCAGTTGCAGTTGCATTCAACTTTGCCTGTTACATCAACCGTAACCTTATGGTCTTTGATTGCTGCTAAGATATCATCTAATTTGTTTAAGATTTTATCTAATTTTTCAAGCAATTTGCTGTCATCGAAGCCTGCACCGCCAGAGCCGCCCTGGTTCTTGATAGCTTCAAGTAAGTTGCAGATATTTGTATATCTTTCGTCATTCTTACCGAATTCAGCTTCAAGTTTTTCTTCAATAGATTTTGTTGTTAAGTTCAATACATCCATTTTACCATTTATATCTGTTAGAATGTTATTGTTTTTACCTGTTAATTCAAGTAGCTCAGCGAGCATTTTTTCAAGAGATGATAGGTCTACTGTACCACCGGTACCAGGTTTAATATTTCCAATTGCATCAATAATGGCTTTTGTATTCTCGTCCATTTTTGAGAGAACTTTTTCAAGTAATGCTTCAAGATTGGAACCGCTTCCACCGCTGATATTGTTAATTGCTTTGAGTATGTTATTTAATTGTCCAGCAATATCAACACCAAGTTCAGAAATAGCTTTTAATACTGCTGCCTGGAATTCTGCATCCTGTTTTTGCATATTAGCTAACAGCTGGTTTGTAACATCAATCTTGTCACCATTCTTACTAATAGCATCAAGCAGTTTCTGTAAGTCTTCCTGTGATATACCACCTGACTGGTATTTATTTAATAGTTCTGTAAGCAGATTGTTTGTAATATCTGTTTTATCATTGTTTTCTTTAAGATATTGTTCAATTTTTTCAAGACTTGCTTTGATATCTGTATTATCAGGGAACTCTTGGTCAAATTTACCAATAATAACATCCAGCTTGTTATTGATATCATTACCAATTGATTCGATGTTTTTAAGAATTTCAAGTAATGCTTCAAGCTTATCGCCAGTAGTACCTTCCATTTTATCAAGTTTAGCTAAAATTTCATTAAGTGTTAGGTTACTGTCTTTGTCAATTTCAATTTGGTCACCCTGTTGTTCAATTAATGTTTTTAACAATTCTTTCAGTTGTTCCATGTAAATATTTAACTGTTCTGTTGAGCCAGCTTGTCCGTTTTTAATAGCATTAAGAATTTCTGTTAATTGTCCTTTAATGCTTTCGCCATTTACAGTGATATTTTCATTTGTAGCTTCAATTAATTCTTTGATAGTATCACATGTTGAATTAATATTTGTTAGGATTTTGATGATTTCGTCTTGCTGCTCTCCTTGATTTTTTAATTCTTCTGCAATACCTTTCAGATAGCTGTTATTCTGAGTTAGCAATTTAATAATTTGATCACCGTATGTATCAATCTTAAGTCCCAACTCATCAATTTTTTTCAACAAGGCATCTATACCTTCTTTGAAAGCTTCAATCAAAGCTTGCTGATCATCAATCGAGAGATTAATAGTTACATTATTGTTGTTATTAATTTCTGGCGGTATAGGAATATCATCTTCTGATGAACAGCTTGCCAGTCCCATTGCTGCACCTGCGGCAATCATTGCCGCACCAAAGCCGCTTCCTACACCTGTTAAACAAAGAGCACCGCCGCCAACAACAAGAGCTCCTGATACCAATGCTCCTGCATTATCTTTTGCAAAAGCTACTGTTTTATCCCACCAGCTTTGTTCTTCTTCCTTTGGCGCCTGTTTCTTTTGGGTTTCGCTGTACTGCATTTTGCCGTCTTTGCTTTTACCTTTGTTTACCAGAACAAAATCTCCGATTTGTGCCTCTCCAGATGAGAAAGCTTTGTTTAATGCTTCAGCTTCTTGAGCAGTTAAGCCTAGCTGCTTTGCTTCATTAGCATTAATCTTACCATCTTTTAGGGCATTAATAATTTCTTTTGCCCTATCCGGATTAAGTTTGCTAAAATCTACCATAGTAATTGTTACTCCTTTCTATTATTTTCATAACAATACAATCCTACTTTGATTAGGTTAACGGCATTTTTTTTGAAAACTTTAGAAATTTAGCCTGCATTGTTACAAAAATTTACAATATAAGCTTAAACTTCGCTTATATTGCGTATCTTATTTTCCCTTTTTCTCGTGTATAGTAAATAAAAGATTTTTACATTTAGAAAATTGATTAATTGTAAACTAATTGTTACATTAATATTGCAGAATACATTAAAAGGCTGATTGAAAATGTTTATAAATCATATTAAACTTTCTACAGTGAGGTTTTTAGTGAACAAAAATCAATTAAAGAAACAAATACTCCAGAAAGAATTACAGATAAAAAAACTACATTTACACCAACCTTCAACAGAGTTCTGTAATCAGCTTTACAATACATTAATTCTTGAAAAAGCTATTCTAAAGAAGGAATTAGAAAATTTAGAAAAGAATTGTATTTTAGAAAAAATAAAAAAAACTTTTTCTCCTAAAAAAACACTTATATGTGATTATTGGGAAAAATAGAAAAGCATATGTGTGTTTTCAATAGTTTATGGTATAATTTTGAGAGAGGATAAAAATGAGTACTATAAACTACGATTCTAAAAAATCAATAAGAGGTGCTTTTGGGGAAGAACTTGCGGAGCTGGGGAAAAATATTCCTAATGTAGTTGCTTTAGATGCAGATTTATCAGGCTCAACACAGACTTCATTATTTGCTAAAGCATTCCCAGAACGCTTTTTTGACGTCGGTATTGCCGAGCAGGATTTAATGACAACAGCTCTAGGACTTTCGCTGGAAGGCTTTATTCCTTTTGCAGCAACTTTTGCTGTATTTGCAACAGGCAGAGCTTATGATCAAATAAGAAATTCCATATGTTATCAAAAATCCAATGTTAAAATTATAGGTGCGCACGGCGGTATTACAGTTGGAGAAGATGGTGCAAGCCATCAAGCTTTGGAAGATGTATCTCTTATGCGCGGCTTACCAAATATGACTGTAATAGTTCCGGGGGATTACGAACAAACAAGGCAGGCAGTAAGATTTGCAGCTTCATATAACGGACCGGTGTATATAAGACTATCTAGAATGAATGTGCCTGATATATTTGATAAAAACTATAAGTTCTCAATTAATAAAGCCGTTGTGTTAAAAGAAGGAACTGATGTTTCATTAATAACTGCTGGTGATATTCTGGCAGAGGTAATGAAAGCTTCTGAAATTTTAACAAATCATGGTATTAATGCAGAGATAATTAATGTTCCTGTTATAAAACCTCTGGATTGTGGAACTATTATAAATAGTGTTAATAAAACAAAATTGGCAGTAACTATTGAAAATCATTCCGTAATAGGCGGTTTAGGTTCGGCAGTGTGTGAATGCCTTGCTGCTGACGCACCTAATAAAGTCATTAGAATCGGGGTTAATGACTGTTTCGGACAGAGCGGTTCTCCGGATGAATTGTTAAAATATTACGGATTAGATGCAGTAAGTATTGCTGATAGGATTATTGAGTTGAAAAAATGATACAATTAAGATCTGTTACTAAAAAATATAAAAATAATTATGCTTTAAAAAATATTAATCTTGATATTTTGTCTGGAGAATTTGTATTTATTACAGGAGCTTCCGGTGCTGGCAAATCAACACTTATGAAAATGCTTTACAAGGAAGAAACTCCGACAACCGGTACCGTTTTAATCGGTGGTATTAATATAGCAAATCTTCCACCTGAAAAAGTGCCAAACCTGCGACGCTGCATGGGAATCGTTTTTCAGGATTATAAATTATTACAAAACCAGACAGTCTACGATAATATTGCTTATGTAATTAGAACGCTTGGAATAAGCTCTTCTGATATACGAACAAGAGTTACAGGAGCACTGAAAGTTGTTGGACTTTTAGATAAAGCTAAAGCAAAACCTACTGAGCTTTCTGGCGGAGAACAACAGAGAGTCAGCATAGCAAGAGCTCTGGTTAATGGGCCTCCATTATTAATAGCAGACGAACCAACAGGAAACTTAGATCCTAAAAACTCATTAGAAGTTATGCAAATTCTTGAGCAGATTAATCAGCGCGGTATTACTGTAATTGTTTCAACTCATGACTATACTCTGGTTGATCGTTTTAGAAAAAGAGTTTTAACCCTTGAAAAAGGTGAAATAGTAAGAGATATTCAGGCAGGTACTTATGGACAATAGCAGGCAGCAGCTAAAAAAACAGGTAAAAAAACATATTCCAAAAGATTGGCTTTGTGAACTCAGGATTGCCTATAGAATCGTAATGGAAGCTGTAAATGATATAAAACGCACAGGAATTATTAACCTTGTTATTATAACAACTATGGCTGCAATACTTACATTGTTCGGCGTACTTTTTAGATTTACGCTCTCGCTTTCAACTTTTGCGAATGAACTCGGAAATGTTCTGGAAATATCCGTATATCTAAAATCTAATGCTTCTGCTTCAATTGTGAAAGATCGGATAAAAGATATAAAGCATGTAAAAACTGTTACTTTGAAAACAAAAGAAGAGTCCTGGAATAGTTTAAAGCAGGAACTGGGACTTCATGACATATCTAATCCGCTTCCTGATACTTTAAGAGTAAAAGTAGATAAGCCTGATAATATTTCAGAAGTCTTTAATCAAATTAAGACTATATCAGGTGTCGAGGATATGGGATATGCAAAAGAACTCGCTAAAAAAATGCAGGTTCTGACGAATGTTGTTAATACAACAATGGTATTTGTAATAATTATTTCCGCTGCATTAACTATAACAATAATAAATAATACTATACAGCTTGTAATCCAATCAAGAAAAGAAGAAATAGAAATTATGCGTTTGATGGGTGTAAGCAACTGGTATATTAAAACTCCTTTGATTATGCAGGGGGCATTCTACGGTTTTGTGTCATCAGTAATAGCCGTGCTGCCGTTAAATTGTATTCAGGGTTTATTAATAAATGTGCATAAATTTTTCTTGATTCCTACGCCTGCTTATGCACAAAATATTGTTATAATAACATTATTAATTATCGGAACCGCTTTTGGTGCGATAGGTAGTTTCTTGTCAATAAAGAAACATTTACAAGTTTAGAATAGGTGAATGATATGGATAAAACAATTGAATTAGTAAATGGTGTAAAAGATATACAAGCAATGCCGAGTGTCATTGTAAGAGCTTTAAATATAATGAAAAAACCTACAGCAAGTATGAAAGAGCTGGGGGATATTGTAATGTTTGATCAGTCGCTAACAGTCAAATTTTTAGCACTGGTAAATTCAGCATATTATGGTTTCTCACAACAAATATCTTCAATTAATATTGCGCTTTCTCTGCTTGGTATGGTTAAAGTAAAAAACATTATTGTAGCAGTTGCTATGAAACCGATGATGTCAAACAGCGGTGATAAAGAATTGTGGAAACATTCTATGAGAGTTGCTGCAGGTTGTGAATATTTAGCAAATCTTACAAAAATAATGGACTCTGATGAAGCTTTTATTTCAGGTTTTATTCATGATATTGGAAAAATGGTTCTGAACATGACTAATGATAAACTTTATGCAAAAGTTAAAGACAGGGTAAGTGAAGGTGCTGATATTCTTGAAGCAGAACGTAAGTATTTTGATTCCGATCACGTAAAAACGGGTTCTTTGCTGGCAAAAAGATGGCAGCTTCCTATTTTGCTTGCAAATATTGTTTCATACCACCATGCTCCATCGTTATCATCAATTCCAGTCCCTTGTAATCTGGTATGTTTAATTGATAAAATTGTTCAAGAAGATTTTAATCCAAATTCTGTTGACAAAGATTTTATTAAAACAATGGGTATAGATGTTGAAGATTTAGAAGATTTAAGACAAGCAGTGCTGCATAAGGCCGAAGTATTAATTGCAGAATTAGCATAGGGTAAATGTATGCAGAGCCGAATCGTTTTAATCTCAGATGATTCTGATTTTTTTGAGTACATTTTTCCAAAGCTTGAGCTTAGAAAGAATGATGAACTGTTTCGGTTTAAATTTGATGAACTTCCTGATAAGCTCCATATGCTTGAAACTTCTGTACTGATTATTAATAGTGAGAAATCTGAGAGTAGAACAATAGAATTATTACAAATACTGAAAGATACGCCGGCTGTAATTTTTGGGTATAATGCAGATGATGAATTCAGAATAAATACTTTGAAGAACGGTGCAGCGGCTTTTGTTACTCCTCTAACTTCTGATGATGAGTTCAAAGCTAGTCTTGTATCTGCTTTGAATCTGGCATCAATTCTTGAAAAAAATAAGCAGTATCGTGAAATACTGGTGAAAAAGAATTTAATACTGCCTAATAATGAAGTATTGCTTGATTATACATCTGTTTTAGATAGAGAACTGGAAAAACTTAATGCTTCTTCTTCAATAGCTGTGCTGGCTGCAATATCACCAAATGATAAAACTAAGTTTTTAATACAGCCAAACCAGATTGAAACTATTATTTTGAATAATATAAGAAAAAACGATATATTAATGAATTATGCAGTAAACAAATACTTTTTGCTTCTGTTCGATACTGATATTGACGGAGCCCAAAGAATTTGGGCAAAAATTCAGAGTCAGATACCGGAGAAAATATATGCCGGTTTTACAAAAACTTTTTCAAAAACAAGACAGCAGTTGGTTAATGAAGTTTTGAACAAACTGCATGAGGCAATTAATTATGAAAAAGTCTATTCAAATATGACTGCAGCCCAGAGCAATGTTCCGAGAACTAATTTCAAAATGTTTAAGCAGGAGTTTAATAAAAAGATTGAACGTATAATAAATCCTGTTTTTTATCATATAAGACAAAAATATAATGACAAACTTTTTGGTGTAACTATAGAGCAGGAAAATATTGAAGGCGGCACTATTTTACATCTCAAAGGAAGGCATGCTGTAGCGGCTTTTAAAATGACCAGTCCTGGTTTTTCAAAAATTAATATTGATATTACTTTTTCATCTTCACCAGAAAACATTGATGCCAAACGCATATCCTTAAACCCTGATGAATTGGAAGCGGGAGTGTTAGAAGATTTATTGGAACAATTTATAGCAGAATTTAGAAAAGAGGTTAACAATGACAATACTAAATACAGATGATAGTCTTTTATTGATAATTGATGTTCAAGAAAAACTTTTGAATGCAGTATTTAATAAAGAATTATGCTGCAAAAAAGCAGAAATAATTGCAAAGGCTGCAAATATTTTAGGTATTCCTGTGATTGTTACAGAGCAATATCCAAAAGGGCTGGGGAATACTGTTGAACCGGTTAAATCCGCCCTCGATGAGAACGTACAATACTTTGAAAAGACAGCTTTTTCTGCATTAGATAATCAAGATGTATTGAATGCACTTGAAAAAGCAAACAAGAAGCAGGTTGTTATTTTGGGAATAGAAACTCATATTTGTGTAAGTCAGACAACGGCAGCTCTTATAAAATCAGGGTATGAAGTTAATGTTATAAAAGATGCCTGCGGAAGCCGTGCAGAAACAGAATATATTGCAGGTCTTGAGAGAATGAAGGATAAC
The DNA here is from genome assembly GCA_900552525.1 of Candidatus Gastranaerophilales bacterium. GTDB lineage: Bacteria > Cyanobacteriota > Vampirovibrionia > Gastranaerophilales > Gastranaerophilaceae > CAG-196. Next base: position 11,547 of record UNSK01000046.1, read on the forward strand.
GGCGCGCATATTTTAACAACAGAAATAGCGCTTTTTGAGTTGTTAAAAGGAGCAAAACATCCTAATTTTAAAGATATTCAAGCACTCATTAAATAGCCTTATCTAATTTTTGAAGAGCATATTGAAGTTTTAACAGTTTCTCTTTTGATGTACCTAATCCAGTGAGAAGCATTGTTGAAACTTCATTTGTTTTTTCGTCTTCTATGCTAAACTTTTCAAATAATTTTTTAGATAACTCAAAGCCGGAAAGCCCATTTCTTTTTAGAAGGATTTTTGTAACATCATCTCCGTAAAACTCTATATTTTTAAGACTGTTTTTTAAACTTGTAGTACTTGAGATTAGTTCTTCAATATGCTTTCTTCCTTTTGATGAATTAAGATAATTAATATTTGCTTCAATGGTTGCAAGCATAGGATACGAAGGAGATGTTGTATTTATTAATCTCAAGGATTTCGCAGCATCTAAATTGCTGTTATTATGCAGTAATGCTGTTGGATTAATGCCTCCGGCTGTTTTGTGCAGAGATTGTATTGTAAAGTCGGCATACTTAACAGCGCTCTGCGGCAAATTGTCTGAGAAAGGATAAAGAGCTCCATGCGCTTCATCTGTAATAAGAAAAACTCCGTATTTTTTACATATTTTACTTATTTTTTGAACATCAGAAGCAATGCCCTCGTAGCTTGGAGATGTTATGATCATTGCTTTTGGTGAATGTTTTTGTATTAGTTCTTCTGTATTATTTATTGCTTCGTATATTCCCCAAGCTTTATTATAAGGAAGTGAATATTTAATTATTTGTGCACCGGCTAACTTGCCGGCATTTTCATGCGAGGGATGTGCTTTTTCCCAGATTAATAATTTTTCACCAGGATTGCAGCAGGTCAAAACAGCAGCTATAATCCCGCTTGTAGAGCCATTTGTCAAGAAATGAGTATGTTTTACTCCATATATTCCCGCAGCTTTTTTTTCGGCATTTTCTAATGCTTCTTGAGGGTCATATGCGTCAACTTCTGATATATCAGAACGATACCACTGATAGAACTTATGGTATATGCAAAGTTTACCGCTGTGGCTCGGTGTTGTAAACAGTAATTTTTTATTCTTTTTTTTCAAAATAGAAATCAAACTCATATGATAATTTTAACAAAAACAGGGAAAAGTGATTAAGTGTAAAAGATACTATTTTAAAAATTATCCTAAAGTATTACTAAATCTTTAATACAACCCTCTTGAGAATAGATTAAGTGTATGTTATAATAATAGTAGAAATAATAAATATTGTTTCTAGAGTGTTAACATACATAGCCCCACACCACTCTTAAATAAAAAAGGTATCTGTTACTTAATACAATTAAGGTGAGAGCAATGGATACGATATTAGTACAAAGACCCCAGTTTGAAAAAGCTGCAACGAGCGCGGCGGGCATAGGTATTGCAATTTGTCTTCTGTTATCCCAAAACACATTATTATCAGCTAAAGACCTCGGTAACCTGACAGGCATATCACCAACATTAAATTATGTACAGGAGCAGCAAAGACATCAGGAAACAGTATTTGAAGAATCAATAACCCGGAAGTATGGTAGTTCCAATGTAGTTGAAGTTGAGAAAGGCGTAAAATATGTCAGAATGATAAGATTTTATAAGAACAAACCCGTTAGAATAAATATCGTTGAGATGTCTTTAGGGGTAAATCAGGGACTTGCTGTCGAGCCGGCAATTGCATCTGAAACCCTGGCGTCCAGAAACAAAATTTCTAACATAGCCGGTAGAGATAATGCAATAGTTGCAATAAACGGAGGTTACTTTAAGCCTCAGACGGGTGTCCCGCTCGGTACGCTGATGATAAATAAGAAAGTATACACGGGCCCGATATATGACAGAGTTGCAATGGGTATTTTTGATAACGGGTTTGAGATGGCAAGGGTTCAGCTCAAAGCCAATGTTGTAACTAACAAAGGAGGGTTAAAAATTGATAATATCAATCAGCCTAGAATGTTGTCAACAAATACAATCGTTTATACGCCGGATTGGGGCGAATATTCTCCGCCTTCTCCGAAGTATGGTAAACAGCTGGTAATATCCGGCGGGAAGCTGGTTAAAACCTCATACGGCAGGAGTCAAATACCAAAAGATGGATTTGTAATTGTCGGACCTCAAAAGAGTTTAGATACTATAGCCAATGCAAGGAAGTTTAAATTAGATATAAAAATTAATCCTGAGTGGAAAGATGTTAATCATATAATAAGCGGTGGTCCTTATTTAGTAAAAAATGGTGATATATATGTTGATATGACTGCGCAGAAATTAGCATCTATCGGCGGACGCAACCCTCGTACCGCAATTGGTTATACGAAAGACAACAGCCTGATAATGTTAACAGCAGATGGACGAGAAGGTGCATCAATAGGCCTAACCCTTGTAGAGCTTGCAAATTTAATGAAAGAGCTTGGATGTGTAAATGCAATGAATCTTGACGGCGGTGGTTCTACAGTTATGTACGTAAAAGGTAAAATTGTTAATAAACCGGCTGTTCAGGGTGGAATACCTCTGTCACATACATTATCAATAAAAAAGATTAGTTAGAATTTATTTTCCATAATACATATACACCCCCTATGGAAGTAAACAAACTGCCCCTTTCCGAATATTTCGGAGAGGGGTTTGAGTATACAGTATGTAATGTAACAATTTTGTAATAAAAGGTTATAAAATTATTTACA
>UNSK01000047.1 GCA_900552525.1 Candidatus Gastranaerophilales bacterium
AAGGAGGTATTTCATGTCTGATTTTGAAAAAGACCTGTTATATTTTGCCTCCCCCGCCCTTTTGGGCAGAAAGCAGGCAAATCTGTTTTCCTTTTCGATCAACTGCCTGACAGACTATCGCAAGGAAATCGACAGATATAAAAAAGAGCTTGCCCCCCTGGGCATTTCCGTTGAATATCTTTACTGCAAAAAACAGCGGGTATATCTTCTTGTTTACCGCAAGGATATGATGCTGCATTATTTCAAGCAGCCCGCTGTAAAGGAATTCCTCATCAAGCAGGGCTACCCCAAAACGCCGGATGAGGAAGACTCCCTTTATGAAACCCTGTGCATCCTGCGCAAGCGTATCATTCAGGGCGCAGAATTTCCGCACGAGATCGGGTTCTTCTTCGGCTACCCCGCAGAGGACGTTTTCGCATTCATTCGCGAAAAAGGGCATAACTACAAGCTGGTTGGCGACTGGAAGGTTTACGGCGACGGCAAGGCCGCCCTGCATACATTCCGCAGATATGCCAGATGCAGAAAAAGACTCTTGGAGCAAGCTTCCGCAGGTGCAGATATTGTGTCTCTTTTGACACCGGCACGCACCGGCGCAGCGATATAAAAAACACAATTACATCTCAAAATAACTAATAATAACTTAAGCGTACAATACAGAATTCTTTTTTAAGATATTTTACCGCTATTATACCCGAATTACTTATTACCAAAGAATTGAAAAATTGATACTCTATACAAATTATAGCGCAAGTTTTAATCCGGTAAAACTTGAAGTCCACATTCACCTAGGTATTTAAATAAATTATCATAAAACTCTGGCAACCTTGTCTCGTCATTTTTATCACCTTCAGGAATAAATATAACCATTCCTTGACGTGCACGAGTCAGGAGAACTCTGTAAGAATTTAAAAGATATTTTTTATCGACATCATTATTGATATTTTGCCATCTATTTCCACTAAATTTTAAATATTTCCAGCCCTTATCAAACCGTAAATTTGCATCCCAAGCAACAATCGTCCAATCAAGCTCTAGACCTTGAACATCAAATTCTGTTGCGCAATCTTCTAAAGCACAAGAAGAACGAACATCCGTTTTCTTGTTCAAAAACCAATTTGTGCAATCTATTTCTGATTTAACAAATATACCTTCGGGTTTTAAACGAATTGCATTAGAATGTGCTAAAAGCCCCATTCTTTCACTACCTCTAGCTTTACTTCTAACCCAATTCTTTGCTCGCGCTAAATTTCGAGTTATAAGAATTGGATAATGTTCACATAAATCCTGAGAAACAATCCTTGCTTCATTAGGCTTACAGTCCATCACATTTTGTACAAAATCTGATAACAAAGCACTCTTGAAAGAACGCAAAGAAACACTCAAATGTAAATCGCTTTGAGTAAAAACATTTAAATTTTCTGGCGGATTAGCATTTTTTGAACAATACACATTCCAATCTGGATATTTTTCTTTTAAAGTTTTAAACCACTCATCCAAGCCCGCTTCACCGGTATTAATTTCCTGTCCTTCTCCAATTAAGCATATAATAACGCACCAATCCTGATGTCTATCCATAACGCTAATTAAAAATTCTGGTTCTGAATAATTAAAATCCTTAGCCTTACTCTTTTTATTCATAAACTTTGAAGCTTGTTCTCTATTCCAAGCCCTTTGAGCTTCATCAAAAATAACAACTTTTTCAATAGGTGCACTAGTATCCTCAAAATATTCGTCTCTAAAGTGATGAATATTTTGTATGAATGCGTAAACTTGAGGTTCAGTTTTTTTCTTAGAAATGTTTTCTAATTCTGACTTATTTCTTATTAAAGCCTCTCTTAATACCTTAACCAATGGCCCGTTGCCAGACAAAAAGCACGCATGCTCATCTTTTTCATAATTCATTGATTGAGTTGCAATATCTAACCCCGCCAAAGTTTTTCCAGCACCAGGAATACCAGTAATGAAACAAATTGATTTTTGTTTATTATTTTTACTATCTTTAATAATTTTTTCGACTGCATTCTTTGTTAACGTTAGATTTATCGCCTCTGCTCCATGTCTTGAAATATCCTCAACAGAATGGTTTGCATATAAAGCTTGTGCAGCTTCAACGATCGTTGGAGTAGGTTTGTATGAAGAGTTTAACCAATTATTTACATCAAAACTTTCTTTTCTATAATTTGTATTCAAATCAGTCAGAACTTGTTTTAATGTAGTTGCATTAGCTTTTATACAATTGGAAATACCGTCATCTGCAAATAAAATTTGTGTATTAATTTCAGGCGCCATCGTTGAAATTAAAATAGGAATAATTGTTTTATTATGACTTTCTGAATGAAAATTCTTTAAATCAAGTGCATAATCGACAACTTGCTCTATTGCGTATGTTTCATAGCTTTTAGCAAATATTTTGAATTCTAATAGGTAAATGATTCCATTTAAGATTAATATATTATCAACTCTTTTCCCCATTCTAGGAATAGCGAATTCAAAAAACAAAGTAGCTTCCGGAAAATCAACAAGAGCCCCTTTTAAAATTCTAATTTGTTCCAACCAAGCACGTTTTTGCTCTAAATCATTCGAAAATGAATGATTCATTAACAATTGACCCAGAATTTCATTATCTGAAGAGTTTAAAAATTTTGAAACTTTTTCTGAATAATATGAACGCATTTTTACTTTAAATCTTTTTAATTATTATTTTGCAAAAGAAGATATTTGTAAACAAAAATTTACCGCAAAACATAGTGAGTTGAACGACCTTTGCCAACACGCTTTAAAATCTTTTTGTCAATTAAGTCATTGATATCCAAGGTCGCAGTATCTTGTGAACAATTACACATTTTCGCCCATTTTGTTGTAGTTAAATTACCTTCAAAATTATCAAGAAAGCGATTCAAGACTTTAATCTGCCTTTCGTTAAAAGCAACATTTGAATTCCTTTGCCAGAACTCTGCTTTTTTCAAGACCTGATTTGTAATCTCACCGCTTGATTGAATAGCAGCCAAAAGATTTTCCAAAAACCAAACAAGCCAATTTGTAACATCCATTGAGCCTTTTTGAGTCTTTTCTAAAATTTCGTAATAATTCTTTCGGTTTTTCTGAATTTGTGAGGACATTGAATAAAATCTAAACTTGGAAGCATCACTTCTGGCAAGCATCATATCTGTTAATGTTCTTGCAATTCTTCCGTTTCCATCATCAAAAGGGTGCAAAATGACAAACCAAAGGTGAACAATTCCGGCTTTAATCAAAAAATCTTCCTTAGCATAAGAGTTGATATAGTCGATTAAATCCTGCATTTCAGATTCAAGAAGTTCCGCTGGCGAAGCTTCATAATGAACTTTTTCTTTGCCAGCATAGCCTGAAACAACTTGCATCGGACCAAGCTCATCTGTTCGATAACTACCAACGTTTATTTTATACATACCGCTAAATCCGGTAGGAAATAATGCTGCGTGCCAACCAATTATACGTTCTTTTGTCATATTTTGATCATAATTCTGTGTCGCATCTAACATCATTTCAACAACACCTTCAATATCCCTTGAAACAGGAGTTTCTCCACCTAAGTCAATGCCTAAACGCCTTGCAATAGAAGAACGTACCAAATGTTTATCTAGAATTTGTCCTTCAATTTCAGAGGATTTAATAATATTTTCGGTTAAAACCTGCAACAATGCGTTATTCTTGACCTCAAAACCCAAAGCATCCATTTTGCCAAGCAAATATCCTTGAGATTTTTTGATTTCAAGCAACAAATTTTGAATTTTATCTCCGCAGTATGTAAAACTGTGCCAATCTGAGTTTTGATAGATATATTGCATTGTTTTCTCCGTAAATTATACGGATATTATATCAGTTTTCTCCGAAGTTGGCAAGCCTTAACCTCTTGTTGAATTTTATTGTCAAACATTAACTTTCTGTGGTATAATTTTCCCAATGAAAGAAGGTGTTTATATGAAAAAGCTTCTATGTTCTTTAGTGTTAGCAGGTGCACTATTATTTGGCGCAACTTTTACATTGGCAATTGATACTCAGTACTATGATATCAAACCTAATGGTACTCAAACCGTAAAGCGTTGCCCTTGTAAAAAGCATTTTGAAAATCATCTAGGTTTAACTAAAGAACAGATTAAACTTGTTGATGCAAATAGAGCTGCACAACAAGCAGAACTAAAACCAATAAACACAAAAATTAGAGAAAACTATAAACAAATTAAAGCAACGACAGACGAAAAAGAGATTGCTAAACTAAGGGTAGAGATTACCGATTTAAAAGCAAAATCTGCTGAAATAAAAGCTGAGCACAACAAAAAGTTTGAATCATACTTGACAGAAGAACAAATCAAGACACTTCAATACATGAGAGAGATGAAAAAAGAAGGCAAATCTTGCTGTCCTTGTGGTAAAAATAGATACTACTAGAGATTGGTCAGAATTGTATTAATTAGCTCACTATGTTTATTATGCTTAAATCCGTTTGGATAAGTCATATTAAACTCAATATTTAGTGCTTTCTTGTACTCTTCGTTTGAAAATCTTACAGGATTTTTGCAAATAGCATAAATATTAGACCGGGTTTCATTCCCAAGAGTTTCAATATCTTTAAAATAAGGCATCAATTCTTGTTGCAAATGTTTTTTAGTTGTAAATCTTTGTTTTGTCCAAACACCATTTCTAAAAGTAACACTAAATTTTTCATCATCTAAAAATTCAATATCACGCTTTCTATTTGTTGCTTGTTTGCTTTTCATTGTTGTAGTTGCTTTGCCTAAACTGCGAGTGCCTAAAATCAAGGTTCCATTGTCTTTTAATAATGAGTTGCAAGCCAGTAAAACATTGTGCTGCATTTCAAGACTTGTTATAGAATTCAAAACGCTATCCAGAATCACAATATCGTACAATCCATTTTTAGAAATATCTTTTTGAATTTCTTCAATAAAAGAAATGATTTTATTAATATCAAATGAATTACTTTTTTCTTGCCTGTAAAAAGGTTCGTACGTATAAATTTGATAGCCTTCTTTTCTTAATTTGTCTGGATAAGAACATTTACCCGCCCCAAAATCCAAAATTCTAGTTTCTTTGTCTAAAATCGGTAGAATGTATTTGGTATATGTCGTTGATTTTAATTCTTTTTCACCACTAAGTCTATGCATTTGGCAAAAAGTTTGATTATAATCTTTTATTTCTAAATTGTTAAAGTAATATTTTCCATAATCTTTTTGTAAATAACTTTTTAAATCTTCAACCTCTGCATTTTTCATTTTATAAACTAAAAGAGGTTTTTCTAATAGTTTGCATGCAATTGCATATTCTGTATTTACAACTACTGCACCTTGTTCATTGCAAATTACACTTCCCCAAGTCCCATATTTGATAATAAGTTTACTGATTTCTTTTACGACAATAGGATTAGAATTTTTGCGTAAATTTATATAATAAAAATCAACAAAGCTATATCCAAAAGGAATGTTAGAAATCATGCTTAAACCGACTTTTGAACTATTAGTTTCTATAGAATTATGTTAATCTAATTAAATTTTTTGAAAATGTATCAGACAGTGAACAAGAATATGAAATAATGAAATTATTTGACCGAATTGAAATCAAAAAATTAAACAGTTAATTTGCAGTTTCTTCTAAAGCCTGTTCATATTCTGCATCACTAAGAGGTGTACTAAAAAATCCGCCATATTCACCTTCTTCAAGAAAATTAAATACTTCGCCTGTAGGTAAGAACAAAAGATTAATTTTCTCTGAAGTTTCCTTGCAGTAACCCCAACTTCTAACCATAAGTCCAACATCAGGAACACTTGTTATACAACCACCGTTTTTTATGACTTCTGCATATAATTTTCTATAATCAGCATTATTTTTACAGGTTTGAACATCATGACTCCACCTGATACAAATTTCTTCATCACTTTGACCTAATTTGTAGCGATTATTAGTATGGAAATTTCCTAAATTTGCATAAGTTAATCCTCCTGCCTATAAGATAAGTCCTGTAACTGATAAAGTAATAATTCTTTTTCTATCCATTTTTATCCTCTAAATTTTTGGGAAGGTAACATTTTTGAGTTTCTCGGAAGTAATTTCACGATTTTTTTGAAATTTAATAGCCTGTTTTTCACTAGGGAACAATAAATCACTCGGTTTGTAATGCCTGTTATCTATCCCGAAAGTCATTAATTTTTGTGCATCTTCATAACTTACTCCATAGTCAAGCCTTAATTTATACACCACTTTGAATAAATCACAAAGGTCGGGAGATGAATAAATTATAGTCCATAGTTATTATTAAACATTTCTATCCTTTTTTGTTTATTAAAATAAAAACAGTGTATTGCCAAATGGCAAATGCACTGTTTAATTATATTACACCTTATTTTGCAAAAATTTCAACTCAGAATCATATAAATGATTTAAAGTTTATTATGAGGTATTGAAAAGATCGAAAACAATGAGAATGATTATTTATATAAGTATTTAGCCATTATAGTATAAACTTATTGTTATTTTCCAAAATCTATATTGTCATTTTTCTATAAAAATAATAGTTGGTTCAAAAAATTTTATACTAAAACAATTATAGAAAGGAGATACTATGAATATTGTAGAACCGATTAGACGAAAAAAAGATTTAAAAAAAATTGAAAGCATACTACGTAAACAAAGTTTGCGAGATCTATTACTTTTCACGATTGGCACAAATTGTGGTTTAAGAATCTCTGATATTTTAAATCTTGATGTTAGAGATGTCCAAAATAAAGATTACATAAGTATTACAGAAAAGAAAACCGGAAAATATAAACGTTTCCCGATTAATTCAAAACTAAAGCCCATGTTTGCCCAATTTACTCAAGGCAGAAAAGCTGATGAGCCATTATTTTTATCTGTATTCAATAATAGAATGGAAAGAACTCAATGTTATAGAATTATAAATGATATTTGCCGTAAGGCAGGAATTGATTATAATATTGGTACTCATACTTTAAGAAAAACTTTTGGATATCACCATTACCGAAAGTTTAAAGATATAGTAGTATTGCAAAAAATATTCAATCACTATTCACCGCAGGTTACGCTTCGTTATATAGGAATTGACCAGGATATAATTGACAATAGTTATAACAACTTTATCCTATAATATACCAGAATAGCGCAACCTCCTACAAAATAACTCTACTCATTTACTCTTGTGTTGAGTTGTTTAAAAACACTTTACTTTTAACAAGTTTATCACAAAATAAAAAAATTACATAGTGGCTTACAGTATTATATTTAACAACTAAATATTTAAAAAGACTTCAGTTTATTTCAAACTCAACACAAGAGTAAATGAGTAGAGTTTTAAAACCTTTATCTAGCGATGTAATGGAAAATTCTCTTAGGAAGTAAGCTTTAATAATGGGTAGCAGTATACCAATAAAAAATATCCAAGAAATAAATTGTATAAAAGATTTATACAGGCAAAAAAATCAAATTAGTGAATTACTAATGTTCACATTAGCCATTAACACCGGAATTGATTTAATAAGCTTATTGAATTTAAGGGTAAAGGATATTAAAAACAAAAAATATCTCTGTATTGAAAAAAATAAATCCATACCATTAAACGAAGAAATCTTAAAATTAATTGCTGAAGTTATAAAAGATAAAAAGAATAATGAATATCTATTCTCAAATGCAAACGGCAATAAGAGACATCGGACAACAGTTTTTTATTCATTCAAAAATATTATCGCAGAACTAGGGTTACGTAATAAATATTCGGTTGCTTCCTGGAGAAAGACTTTTGCATATCATTACTATCACAAGTATAAGGATTTATCATATCTTCAGTGGTTATTTAATCAGACAAATATAAACATGGCACTAAAATTCATCGATGAAGATGAAAATATGAATCTTAGGTATCGGGATGGAATTAGTTTATAGGATGGTTTATGAGTAAATTTAATATAAAAATACTAGCTCACAGGGGCTTTTGGAAAGAAGAAACTGAAAAGAATACAAAGATAGCATTTGAGCGTGCTTTCAACAGTGGTTTTGGTATTGAAACAGATCTACGTGATATCAAAGGTGAAATTGTAATTTCTCATAATATGCCGCAAGGCAGAGAGATGGAATTTGAGGACTTATTAAAACTCCTAGATGGCAGAGATTTAACGCTTGCATTGAATATAAAAGCTGACGGTATGGCCGATGAGATTAAAAGACTGCTTGAGAAATACAAAGTTTCAAACTATTTCACATTTGATATGAGCATTCCTGAGATGGTTTATCAACACAAAACAGGATTAAAATTATTTACCGGTCAAAGCGATATTATGCCTCATCCTATTATGCTTGATAATGCTACTGGGGTTTGGCTCGATAGTTTTTACTCTGACTGGTTTGGAGAAAAAGAAATCAAAAATATTTTAAATCAAGACAAAGAAGTCTGTATTGTTTCTCCAGATTTACACAAAAGAGAATATAAAAAAGTGTGGAATATATATAGAAATATTAATGGGATAATGCTGTGTACTGATTATCCAATGGAAGCAAAGGAGTTTTTCAATGTCAAAAATTAAAGCAGTAATATTTGATATGGACGGAGTACTTATTGATGCAAAAGACTGGCACTATGAAGCATTAAATCAGGCTTTAGAACTATTTGGCTACAAAATTTCACGATATGATCATCTTGTTACTTTTGACGGGCTTCCCACGAAAAAAAAACTTGAAATGCTTACAATTGAAAAGGGCTTACCAAAGGGATTACATAAATTTATTAATCACATGAAACAGATTTATACAATGGAACATGTTTACATGAAATGTAAACCTCTTTTTTGTCACCAATATGCTCTATCAAAATTAAAAAATGAAGGTTACGGGCTGGCTCTCGCGTCAAATTCTGTCAGAGTAACTATTGATATGATGATGGAAAAAGCTGATTTACAAAAATACCTTGATTTTACTCTGTCTAATCAGGATGTTACTATGCCAAAACCTAATCCTGAAATTTACCAGACAGCGATAAAAAGATTTGGTTTAGAACCGCAAGAATGTCTGGTAGTAGAAGATAACTTAAACGGAATCAATGCAGCTCTATCTAGCGGTGCTCATCTTTTGAAAGTTGAAACAGTAAATGATGTAACTTATCAAAACATTAAAAATAAAATAAAAGAAATCGAAACAGAAAGCTCAAATCTAATTTTAGGAGGTGTTAGATAATGAATATATTAATTTTAATGGCAGGTTCTGATAAAGATTTCTGTGAAAAAGGCTACCCTAAGTATTTAATTGAAATTAAAAATAAGCCTATTATTCAGAGGACTATTGAGCTCTTGAAAACCGTTGGAAACAACATTACGTGTATTATAAGAAAAGAAGATCAGGATAAATATTTTTTAGGCGATACATTAAAAATTTTATGCCCAAAATGTAAAATTATAGAAATTGCTGGAGATACAAAAGGAGCTGTATGCTCAGCATTATTTGCAATAGATGAAATTAATAATGAAGAGGAACTATTGATAATTAATGGAAGTCAGCTTATAAAAACTGACATTAAGCCTGCTATAGAAAGTTTTCGGACAAGAAATCTTGACGCGGGTATTGTAACAATAAATGCAATTCATCCACAATACAGTTCCGTTTTATTAGATGAAAATAATTTTGTTATACAAACAAGTGAGAAACGTCCGATTTCTAATATCGCATCAACAGGATGTTGGTACTTTAAAAAGGGACAAGACTTTGTACGCTCTGCATTTGGGGTAATAGAAAAAGATGTTGATACACTCGGACAATATTATATAAGCGCCACTTTTAACGAAATGATTTTAGACAATAAAAGTATAGGAACTTATGAAATTCCCAAAAAGGATTATGTAACATTCTCAAATTACCAAATGTATGAAAATTATTTAGCACACAGGAGAGGTTAGAAATATGATTAATATAGTAATACCAATGGCTGGAGCTGGCTCAAGATTTGCAAAAGCAGGATACAAAAAGCCCAAACCGTTTATTGATGTTTTAGGCAAGCCTATGATATGCCATGTTCTAGACAATCTGAATATACCAGATGCAAAGTTTATTCTACTCACAAGATTTGAACATTATAACAATGAACAAGAAACTGTTAAATGGATAAAGTCTAATTATAAAGTTGAATTTGTTATGATTGACAAATTAACAGAAGGTGCCGCCTGTACAGTTTTACATGCTCATAGATTAATCAATAATGATACACCTCTTTTAATAGCAAATTCAGATCAAATCGTTGATATGGATATTTCAGAGTACATAAATGATAGCAAAAAAAGAGGGCTTGACGGTTCTGTTCTTTGTTTTGAAGATAACGACAAAAAATGGTCATATGCAAAACTAGATAAAAATAGATTCATTACGGAAATTCGAGAAAAAGAAGTTATCTCAAAAAATGCAACAGTTGGAATTTATTATTTCAATAAAGGCAGAGATTTTGTAGAAAATGCTATTGATATGATTGTAAGAAATGAGAGGGTGAACAACGAGTTTTACGTTGCACCTGTTTATAACTATGCAATTAATCAGGGTAAAAAGTTTGGAATTTATACGATAGATAAAACCCAAATGCACGGAACCGGAACTCCAGAAGATTTAGATAAATACATTGAAACAGTAAAAGAGCATCAAGGAGCATTAGTATTATGAGAACAGCAAGACTTGAAGATATGGTAAAAGGGTGGTTTGTCGGAAATTTTGAACCGTCTCTTATAAAAACTAATGATGTGGAAGTTGCGGTCAAAAGCTACAACAAGGGAGATTATGAAGAAAAACATTATCACAAAATTGCGACAGAGCTCACTGTTATCATTCAAGGCAGAGTAAAAATGAACGGAGTTGAATACAAAAAAGGTGACATTATTGTTATGGAACCTATGGAGGCAACTGATTTTGAATGCCTAGAAGACGGCACACAAAACGTAGTCGTTAAATACCCTGGTGCTAATAATGATAAATATTTAGGGAGAGCATAAATGAAATTTAAATTAGGACAAAAAATTATAGATAAACTCCGCAATAAAAAACAGAATGAGAATAAAATGCTTTTAGAGAATGTTCTAAATTGTCTGCAATCTATTTTACAAATAAATAATAAAATATTAGAACGTTCAAACTATGTTGGAGGCCAGAGATGGGAAATTGAGTTGCAAGAACGCTACAAAAATAAGCTCTATCTTGACGGATTTGGTTATAAAGTCTTTTCACAGAATGATGAAGACGGAATAATCAATGAAATATTTACACGAATAGGCACCACAAATAAGAAATTTATAGAGTTTGGCGTACAGGACGGAATTGAATGTAATAGTCATTTATTATTAGATACAGGCTGGTCAGGACTCTGGATTGATGGCAATAAAGACGATTGCAATAAGATAAAGACTTTTTTTAAAACTTCTTTGGAGGATAAAAAGTTAGCCATATTAAATGATTTTATTACAAAAGATAATATTAATGAATTATTTGCCAAAGCAGAATTTCAAGGAGAAATAGATTTCTTATCTATTGATATTGATGGTAACGATTGGCATGTACTGGAAGCTATACTAAAAAGAAAACAAATCATACCAAGAGTTATATGTGTAGAATACAACCCGCTAATACCACCTGCTTCTGATCCGATGGATTGTTCTACAGATTACGTGCTTCCATATAAAGAAGATTGGATTTGGCCGGTTGATGACAGCCAAGGAGCCTCTCTGAGTGCATACTACCATTTGTGCAAAAATTACGGCTACCGGCTTGTCGGAACTTGCGTCAATGGTGTTAATGCATTTTTTATACAAGAAAATTTAGCACAAGACAAATTCATATCTGATAAAAATGGAGCTTTACCATTTTACAATCCCTGGAGGCATAGAAATATCAAATATTATACTCCTTTTGCTATGCCATTTTGTGATTTAAGAGAGTCACTGGCTAATAGAATAGATATTTACAAAAAAAACGGGTTAATTTAAGAGGGAAGATTTATGGTAAACAAAATTGCATTTATAATTCCAACATATCCTCCACATTTTAACTATGCAAAAAATTTCTTAGACACATTTAGAAAGAACTATTTAAATTTGCAAGCTGATTTATTTTTTATTTTCTCTGATGAATCGGAAGCACAAGAATTTGGTGAATATGAATATAAAATTATTCTTCCTGATGAATTGCGTATTTTTGAAAATGGAGGCATAATTAATATCAAAAAGTTTTTTGCATTAAAATCACTTCAAAACCAATATGATTATTATATTGTTTTAGATTCCGAATCCGAAATAATAAAAAATGTCGATTTGTATTCAATCTGTAATAGTATATATGAAACAAAAAAACTGTATGGTAATACCGTTTGGAATTTTGAGCACATTGGCATGTGTAAAATAAGGGAACAATGTAAATCTCATTTCAAATCAAATGAAAACTTTTCAACTCTTGCAGAAAAAGAAAAAGATTTGTATTTATGGTTCTCAAACCTTCCTGTATATAAAAATGAATTTCTTCAAGACTTCTTTGTCTCAATAGATTTTAACAATTCAATTTCTACTCTTACCGGACTTGATTTTGATCATTACATATACATGTATTACCTTATACTATATCAAAATTTTAAAGTTGTAGATTTAAAAATGCATGGTTATCTCGGAGCTGGAGAAAATATGCCGGAAGGTTATTGTTATATTCCTGCTAATGCATTGAAGCATGATTTTTATATGTGTGCAAAGCAATCATTACATCTATGGAATAACAAAAATCTCTTTGTTGTTATTCAGATAGATAGAATATTAGCACGGCTGTTTTGGATAATAGGAAATGCTTTATCTGATTTAACCATTCAATATCACAATTTAGAGGAAAGAGTAAGAAATTTAGAAAATAAAGAAATTGAAACTAAACAGAAATCTAAATTATATAAATTCTTTCACATGTATGCACTAAGAGGGAAAAAATGATTGAAAAAATATCCATTGTAATTCCATATCACGGACGCCTCAGTCTTTTCAAAGAAACACTTGAATCTTTAAGAAAGCAATCATTTAAAGATTTTGAAGTCGTAATAAGTGATGACACAAATGATACAGAAAATATCAAAATGCTTATTGACAGTTACTCCGATTTGCATATCAAATATGTAAAATCAAGTATAAACCTCGGAGCGATTTCTAACACTTTACAAGGAATAAATAATGCAAGTAATAATTTTATACATATATTACACACCGATGATATTTTATCTCCTAATTGTATACAATTTGAACAAGAACTCATTAACAAATATCCGGGAAATTTATTCATAAACCATATTCATCATGCATTTGAAAATGAGTTTTATTCCAATGAACATAATGAGTATAAAATAGAATGCCCTAAAACATCCTGGCTAAAGTCTAAAATTTTTACAGATTGCACCGTTCCCAGCGCCTGGTGTTTTAATAAAAAAATTTTGAAAGATATAAATTTTACCAAAGGAGAATTCGCATTTGTATATGATTGGAACTTTTTATTTTCTGTATTAGTTTATTTATATAAAAATGAATTAACCTTCATTGAAATACCGCAAGGTTATGTAGGCTGGAGAGAACATAGCGATTCTGAAAGTACAAAAGGTATTCTTACATGTTTTACCGAATGGAAGCGTTTAGCATTGCTTATGGCAAATGAACTACAAGAGTGCGGGATTTTAAATAAGAAAGAGATTAAAAGAGTACTCAAAAAATCAGAAAAATGCAGAATTAAGAGAATAATAAAAGATTATGAGAAAAATAAAAAAAATTTTAAACTACCACAAGATGTGTTATTTAAGTATTACTGGAAACTATTACTAAAATTTATTTACTCTAAAGAGAAGCAGCCTGCTTCACATAGAATCATATATAGAATATTGGGTTTTAAAATATCTAAAAAAAGCACAAAAAATTATAAAAAATGTATAATAAAAAATTCTAAAGTACCGCTTATAATAGATGGAGATTTTTATAATTTAAAAAATTTCCCTATAAAAGCTAAAAATTATCAGTTGCAATCTGATGCCTATACAATACCTTCTCTTTGTATTGTTATACAGGGGCCAATTGTAAAAGAAAATGATTTTACATTAGAAACATGTAAAATCTATAAAAAAATTTTTA
>UNSK01000048.1 GCA_900552525.1 Candidatus Gastranaerophilales bacterium
AGGAGGATTAGTTGGAGGTTCAAACTTTGACCTTGACCTGATTATAAACAACTCAACTGGTTCATCTCAGAAAGCATTTGAGTTAACAAGAGCAAATGCACTTTCAACAATAGACGAAGTATTAAAATCAATAATTTAGTATCAACTCAATCAACAATTCGTGATGCAGATATAACGGAAGAATCAAGTGCAACTCTTCTTGCTACAGCAAACCAAACACCGGCTATAGTACTTCAATTATTGTTGTAATAGCTCCTTCACCCTACAGATAAGAATTATTGATACAACAAAATTGCGAGCCTGAAATTTTAATCCAATTGTTTCACAGTTGCGACAATTTTACCGATAAGTATTAATTCTGCGGCAGACTTTCCGTTTATGGTTCTAATTCTGTATTCAGGATTGTCAGACTTGATAATAATCTCATCAAGATTTTTTGATAAGCGTTTTACAAAAAATTCGTTATTAAAACAAAATACATAAATTTTATTGTCCTGAATCTGGTTTCCGTTCCAGTGTTCTACAATAAGCTTATCGCCATTATCAATAGTAGGCGACATACTATTTCCGGAAGCATTAATCATAGAATATAATTTATTTTTTGAATACCCGCTTATCATTGAAATCGGTATAGGAAGTTTCGTTTTTTCACTCGAAAAGACAATACTGCCATTTCCGCAGCTTGCAAAAACATCTGTATAATAATCTATATAAGCAATATCGTCGGTTACAGAACTGAAAATACTAATCTTAAAAAATTCCTCAACCCGTCTTATTTCGCTAACCGTAACTTCGCTCTGAGTTTTTATTCTATTGCTAATTGTCTGACGTGTTATGCCAAGGCTGTCTGCAAGCATTGACTGGTTAACAGTTATCCCTGCTATATTGGATATTAATTGTATTAATTCATCTAGTTTCATCGTTTCACCAGTATATGAAAATAGTACTTGACATTTGTATCATATCGTCTTACAATAAGACACAAGATGTAAACTATCAATTGATATTTAATCATATTTTTTTGCTAATGTCAATGTTTTAAATATTTGGAAGAGGTTTTGTAAAAATGAATTACAGATATAATGTATCATGTAGTGAAACAATGTCAAAGAATTGGACCCCGAGTGCAGTGGATTGTTACAAGTTAGGGTGCGTATGTGCTAGATGCAATTTGTATAAAATATATTTTAGTAATTCTTATAATAAATGCAGAATGAAAGAAACTGTAATAGAACTGGTGCGCAAATTAGGAGCACCTGTGGAGGATGATAAATAATGAGTGGATATTCAAGTATAGAAAATGGGAAAAAGGGCGGCAGACCGAAGTATGACAGCGAGGTAAAAATTTCTCTGCCCGATATAGATTTTGTCATATTAACACCAACCCAATACGGTTCATTGATTGAAAGATACGGCTATGAACTCCTGAGAAAGGCTCTTTTAATCCTTGAAGAATGGCTTAAGTCAAGCCCTGAAGGAGAAAAATACCGGGGAAAAAATAATTATGCTCACTTCCGCTCTGACGGCTGGGTTATAAATTCTGCAAAAATAACCCGTTAATTAATATTTTTTACGGCGAGAACTTTTTCTAAAAATTCTCTGGAAGCGTTTACGCCTCTGTTAAAACAAGCCTGCTGAATGGAAATCCAGTTTTTCTTGTTAAATCTTTTTACCTTGAACTCCGGATTTTGAGAATATTCAGCAGTTTTTGTAAATAAATCCAGTATAGAACTGTACTCAAGATTTTCTGCCTTAAAATTTTGGGTTAGTATGTCTAAATGTGCTGTTGCACCATATTTTTTACCGCGTTCAAAATTTCCGTGAAGCTTGTATTTTAATATTTTATGTATTAATCCGCCCGGTTCTGTATGAAGCGGAACAGACATATCTTGCAAATAATGCAGTGCATAGCCGAGTTTTTTTAATACTTCTTCTTTGTCTTCTGAAAGCATTGCTTGCTGCAAATGTTCTTTAAACTGGCTAAAGGCATTTAGTTTATCAGAGTCTGGCCCGAAGCTTTTTTTCTTAGAATTTGGAAAGAAGAAGTGAGTGTTATTATGATATCCCAATTCTGTCTTTGCAAAGTCTGGCATTTGGGCATATCTGGCAACCTGTCTTTTAGTAATATCATCAATGCTGCTGTTTTGTAGTGCGAGCATTGTCATTTCTAAATGTGTTGTTTTATTCCATTTAAAATTTGTCTGTCCACCCGAAGTATTGATTTGCATTTCCTTATTATACTGCAAAACGGAAGTGAACAATATCTCCGTCCTGCATTATGTAATCCTTTCCTTCTAATCTTGTAACACCTTTATCTTTGCAAGCTGTATAAGAGCCGTTTTGTACAAAGTCATTGTATCCGGTTACTTCAGCTCTAATAAAGCCTTTTTCAAAGTCAGTATGTATAACCCCTGCCGCCTGCGGAGCTTTAGTTCCTCTTGTGATTGTCCACGCGTGAACTTCTTTTTCGCCCGCAGTAATGAATGTAATAAGATTAAGCAGTTCATATACTGATTTAATCATTTTATTAATCCCGCTGTCTTTAACTCCAAGCTCTTCAAGGTACTCTTTAGCCCCTTCTTCTCCGAGTTCAACAAGTTCTTCTTCAATTCTTGCGCAGATTATAACTGTTTGAGCGCCATGCGATTTTGCATATTCTTCAACCTGTTTTGTGTAATTGTTGCCTTCTTTTAAATCAAATTCAGAAACATTCGCGCAATAAATAACAGGCTTGATAGACATTAAATTAAGCGGTTTAATTGCTTCAATCTCATCTTCTGTAAAATGTTCTTTAACATTTATGAACTTTCCTTCTTGAAGCAGTTCATTAAGTTTCTTTAATGCTCCATCTTCGACGACCGCGTCCTTATCACCGGATTTTACCTGTTTAGAAATTCTTGCAGCGCGTCTTTCTACAGAAGCCAAATCAGCAAGGGCAAGCTCTGTATTAATAATTTCAATATCTGAAATAGGATCAACTTTGCCAGCTACGTGAATAGTGTTTTCGTCATCAAAGCATCTGACAACCTGAATAATAGCGTCGACTTCTCTAATATTATGCAGGAATTGGTTGCCTAATCCTTCTCCCTGGCTTGCACCTTTTACGAGTCCCGCAATATCAACAAATTCTATGACAGTAGGAATAATTTCTTTTGCTTTGCACAAATCAGAAAGTATCTGGAGTCTTTCATCCGGTACAACAACAACGCCTACATTTGGTTCAATTGTACAAAACGGATAATTTGCACTCTGTGCATTCTTTGTAGCTGTTAATGCATTAAATAATGTTGATTTTCCTACGTTTGGCAGTCCAACGATTCCGGCTCTTAGCATAAATAAATCCCTTTCAAAATACTATATGTGTAAATTGTATCATGAACAGAAATAAAATGAGTTATAAAAATATATAGAATGTTTTTTTAATAATAAAAAATATTACAAAAAGGATATAATCCAAAATTGTATTATAAATTCAATATTTTTCATGATATTAGATTACAGGGAATAAAACTTAAGAATAAAAAAACAAACAGAAATAAAACTTTACAAAAGGGGCGAAAATATAATAAAACAGCTTGCATTCAGATTTTTAGCAAATATTATTATATTAAGATGCCTCAAAGTGGCATTATTTGACAGCCGAAAAATAGAGGAAAATATGGCAAAAGACGTAATAGAAATAGAAGGTACTATTCTGGAATCCATGCCGAATGCGATGTTCAGGGTAAAACTTGAAAACGGACACGAAATTCTGGCACACATATCAGGAAAAATAAGAAAGAATTTTATCAGAATATTACCGGGTGACAGAGTAAAAGTAGAAATGACACCTTATGATTTAACCAAAGGCAGAATAACATTCCGTCTTAAATAATAAAAAGTTTTTAAGTATTACAAAAAGATAAAGGATAAAACAATGAAAACAAGATCATCAGTAAAACCTATGTGCGACAAATGCAAAGTTATTAAAAGAAAAGGCAGAGTTGCAGTAATTTGTGAAAACCCTAAACACAAACAAAGACAGGGTTAATTTTCGAAGAATAAAGAATAAGTAAGTACAAGAAATATAAAGGAAAGAAAACATGGCAAGATTAGTTGGGGTAGATTTACCTCGTAACAAAAGACTAGAAATCGCTTTGACCTATATCTACGGTATAGGACCTGCAAGAAGCAAAAAGATTCTTGAAGTAACAGGTATTTCACCTGATTTAAGAACAGATGACTTAACAGATGATGATATTAAACAATTACGTAATGCATTGTCTGAATACAATATTGAAGGTGACTTAAGACGTGAAGTAACAATGAACATTAAACGTCTTCAAGAAATTAACTCATACAGAGGTATGAGGCACAAAAGAGGTCTTCCTTGCAGAGGTCAGAGAACAAAAACAAACGCAAGAACAAGACGCGGTAAAAAAACAGGACCTATTGCTGGTAAGAAGAAATAATAGGGAATAAATTTAAACGAAATTAAAAATAGTGAAATATAAGGAAAAGAAAAATGGCAAGACCAAAAACTACAAAGAAAAAAGAAAAGAAAAATGTATTGCAGGGTGTTGTTCACATACAATCCACTTTTAACAATACAATTGTAACTTCTACAGATACTCAAGGTAATGCTATTGCTTGGGCAACTGCCGGTGCTACAGGCTTCAAAGGAGCTAGAAAAGGAACTCCGTTTGCAGCTCAGTCAGCAGCAGAATTAGTTGCAAAGAAATCAATTGACCAGGGTATGAAAAAGGTAGAAGTTCATATCAAAGGACCTGGTTCAGGTCGTGAAACAGCAATCAGAGCTATTCAGGCTGCTGGTTTGGAAATTACTTTGATAAAAGACGTAACACCTATTCCTCACAACGGATGCCGTCCTCCTAAAAAGAGACGTGTATAGGGTGTAATAAAGTTAGATACAATATGCAGGGGCTTGCTTTAAGCCAAAAAAGTAAACCATAGATGCCCTGCAAAAGAAAAGGAGAAAATAATGGCAAGATATACAGGACCTACGAATAAATTATTTCGTAACTACGGCGTAAAAGATTTGTCTAACAGAAAATTAACATCTTCTATGAGGCAAACAGCATCCGGTCAACACGGTGCAGTAAGAAAGAAACTTTCTGAATACGCTATTCACTTAAATGAAAAACAAAAAATCAGATTAACATATTTGGTAAGCGAAAAACAATTCGCAAAATATTACAACGAAGCTGCAAGAAAGAAAGGTGTAACAGGTACTATCCTTCTTCAAATTCTTGAATCTAGATTAGATAACGTCTTATTTAGAGCAGGTTTCGGCGTAACACGTAAACAATCAAGACAAATCGTTAACCACGGTCACGTTCTTGTTAATGATAAGAAAGTAGATATTCCATCATATTTAGTTAAAGCAGGTGATGTAATCACTATTAAATCAAGAAGCAACGATTACCTTAAGACTGTAATGAGTGCAATTGATTTATCTTGTGCTCCTGCTTGGATAACAGTAGATAAAGACGCTTTGAAGATTACATTCGAAAGAATTCCTCAAAGAGAAGAATTAGATCCTGAATTCAAAGAACAACTTGTTATAGAGTACTATTCAAAATAGGCTGATAGGAGAAAATAATATGGAATTAAAAATTAAAACTGTTAATACAATGACCAGTTCTGATGGTTCACAATATGGTAAGTTTACTATTGAACCGTTAGAAAGAGGCTTTGGAACAACTATCGGTAACGCACTTAGACGTGTATTACTTTCAAGCTTAGAAGGTACTGCTGTAACTTCTTGCAGAATTGAGGGTATAACTCACGAATACACAGCAATTCCGGGTGTATTAGAAGACGTTATCGACGTAATGTTGAACCTTAAAGGTTTGGCAATTAAAACAGACTCAAAAGAACCTCAAAATTTGAGAATAGATGTAGACAAACCAGGTCCTGTATTGGCAAGTGATATCCAATTACCAGCCGGTGTAAAGGTAGTAAACCCTGACTGGTTGATTTGTACTATAGCTGACGGCGGTTCATTCCACGCCGATATCGTTGTAGAAACAGGAAAAGGATATGTAGCAAATGATGTTCCAAGAAATTCTAAATCAGGAGCTCCTATTGATATGTTACCTATTGATGCTACATTTATGCCGGTAAAAAGAGTTCGTTATGAAGTTGAAAATGCTCGTGTCGGCGACAATATCGACTTTGATAAATTAACTCTTGAAATCTGGTCTAATGGTACAGTAGATGTAACTACAGCTCTTACTCAGGCAGCTGATTTGCTTATTGAACACTTTGTTCAAATCTCATCTATTACAGGCAAAACTTCTCACAAAGATATTGAAGAAAAGGCTGTTGTTATGGAAGAATCTCATGAAGAAACCGAACAAGAACCTTCAATCACTATTGATGAGCTTGAATTATCTGTAAGAGCATATAACTGTTTAAAAAGAGCAAGCATTAACTCAATGGCAGAATTGTTAAAGAAATCAGAACATGATTTGTTAAATATTAAGAACTTTGGTAAAAAATCTTCAGATGAAGTAATTGAAAGATTACACCACTTCGGTTTAGACTTAGCTCCAAATCCGGAAGTAGATGAAGAAGGTTATGCTATTCAAGGTTCAGAAGAATAATAGAAATTAGTAAATTATATAAAAGGAAAGAAAACAATGAGACACCAAACAAAGAAACATACACTTGGTAAAGCACAAGACCAAAGAAAAGCTTTGTTGCGTTCATTAGCTACTGAACTATTTACTCATGGTGAGATAAAAACAACTATGGCAAGAGCAAAAGCTTTGCAGCCATATGCTGAAAATGTAATCACTATGGCTAAAAAAGGTGATTTGAATTCAAGAAGATTGGCTGGTAAATATATCTATGATAAAGAAATCGGCCAGTTAATTGATACAACCACCGGTGAAGTATTTGATGCTCCGCAGGAAGGCAAAAAATTAGCTAAGCAGACTGTTTTGAGAAAATTATTCAGCGTTATTGGCGTTAAATATTCTTCTAGACAGGGCGGATATACAAGAATATTCAGACTTCCTCCACGCAGAGGGGATGCTTCTGAAATGGCATTAATTCAGTTGGTATAATTAATGCGCTACGCTCTAGATGTTCAGTACCGTGGTAAGAACTATGACGGCAGTCAGATACAGTTCGAAGCCGGCAAAGAAGTCGGTAACACGATACAGGGCGAATTAGAGAAAGTATTATGTACTTTGATAGAGTCTAAGGCTCAAATTAATAACAGACCGATTAAAACAATCTTCTCCGGAAGAACTGATAAAGGTGTAAATGCATTAGGACAGGTCGTTCACTTTGATACTCATAAAGAAATTGTTGCTTCAAAATTTATCTATCAAATGAACGAAATCCTTCCTGATGATATATCTGTCAGTAACTTGAGAATTGTACCGGATTCGTTTCACGCTCAAAAGTCTGCAAAGGCAAGATATTACAGATATGAACTGATTAACAGACGTTATAAACAGGCATTTGACGGTGATATCTTAAGAGTGAAATATGAATTGGATATAGAGCGGATGCAGACCGCTTTGAATTTCCTTCTGGGCGAACATGATTTTTCAAGTTTTAAAAGTTCCGGAACGCTTAACCCGAGCAAAGTTTGTTTTATCTCTAGAGCAGATGTTGAGAAACAAGGTGATAGAGTGTTTATACATATTGAAGGAAACAGATTTCTTTATAATATGGTAAGAACAATAGTCGGTACGCTTCTTGAAATAGAGGGGCATAAGCTGCCTGTAGAGCATATGAAAAATGTTCTTGAGGCATGTGACCGCCGTAAGGCGGGGCAAACAGTCAGCCCGTATGGTCTGACACTGGTAAAGGTAAAATATTAATACTACGGAGATAAAAAGCATGAAAACATATTCAGCAAAACCTCTTGAAGTTGAAAGAAAATGGTATGTAATTGATGCAGAAGGCGAAATTCTTGGTCGTTTAGCTGTAAGAATTGCAAACATTTTAAGAGGAAAAAATAAACCTGAATATACACCTAACGTTGATACCGGTGACTTTGTTATCGTTATTAATGCAGAAAAGGTTGTAGTTTCAGGAAATAAAGAAACTGATAAGATTTATTATCACCATACCGGTTACCCGGGTGGTTTAAAAGCAGCTTCTGTTAAAGAAGTTCGTGAAAAAGATGCAACAAAGTTAATTGAAAAAGCTGTTAAGGGAATGTTGCAGCACAACACTCTTGGCGCTGAACAGTTCAACAAGTTGAAAGTATATTGCGGTCCTGAACATCCGCATGCAGCTCAAAAACCTGTTGTATTGGGAAAGGAGTCTAAGTAATGGCTGAATCTAAAGAAATAATGGCTACAGGCCGCAGAAAGTGCGCTGTTGCAGTTGTAAAACTTGTAAAAGGTAAAGGCAGAATTTTCGTTAACGGAAAAACATTAGGTGCTTATATTGGTAATATGCCGGCTGTTGAAATGATGATTTACAGACCGCTTGTTTTAACTGAAAATCAAGACAAGTATGATGTAAGAGTTAAAGCTGTTGGCGGCGGTATCGTTGCTCAATCAGCGGCTATCAGACACGGTATTTCAAGAGCATTATTGAAAGTTAATGAGGAATATAAAAATGTATTACGTTCAGAAGGCTTGTTGACTCGTGATGCAAGAGTTAAAGAACGTAAGAAATATGGTAGAAAAAGAGCTCGTAAGAGATTCCAATTCTCAAAGAGATAATTTTTCGAGATATGTATTTAAAAGGCGGCTTTTCAAGAGCCGCCTTTTTTATTAATTTTGTATAAGTTCCAGTTTTTTACCCACTTTTTTGTTTAATATTTTTATTCTTTCCTCATCTGCAAGTGTTAAAGAAACATAAACTTGTTGTGCAGAATCTGTAGGATGCTTTACCTGCGAAAGCATATAATAGTCTAAAAAGCTCATATTTTGCCAAAAACATTTGATATATTCAAATACTTGATCGGCATCAAAATTGAAACTTTGTATTCCAAATATTTTAGTGTAATCTTTTACGAAATTAAGTATTCCTTCTGAAATAAAAGGGAATAGGCTTAATCTGAAGAAGTCATTATCATTTAGAAGTTTTCTATATTCAGGTTTTTCATTTTTCATATCTTCAACAGGCGCTTCGTTTGATGTAAAAAGAAACTCGATTAAATCCCAACTAAAGCCTATTGCTTTGTTGGAGTGCGGTTTGATGCTTAAATTTATATAATTATATTTATAATTAAGCGTTGACGCTATATAAATCCCGAGAAAACTTTTTGCGCTGAAAAACTTTTCAATTAATGTTTGTGCGGAAAAATTACCTGCGCAGGTATCAACAATTCCAATATTCTCTCCGGATAATTTGATTGAAGCTGCGTATTTTTGATAATTATTTTTAGTTATTTCGCTAAATATAGGATTATCATTTATACATAAGTTTTTCATTCGTCTGGAAGCGTATATGTAATGACTTTTTGGTGCATTTTCAGGTTTAATTAAATCATATGCTAATTTAAGCATATAACCATCTCTGGCAACAAAGAATATATCGCTAAGATTTCGCTGCTTTGCTATTGTAAATATGCTTGTTACAACACTAAGCGCTAGCGGGCCGCCGATATTATAACCTAAATCTTTCCAGTAATTAGATTTGTCATTCTGATTAATCCAATTAATTGCTGACAATGCGATAATTGATGAACTGCTAATCTTATCAATTGCATAGTTATCAAAATATTCAAAAGCATAGTTGTTTATTTTCGAAATTTTAAATCTTTCGAAAATGTTTTTATAATAGAACGCTTCGATACTGTTTGCTTTGGCTTTTTCTATATCAGAAATTTTATTATCACCAATATGTAATATTTTATCAGGACTTATATTTAAATCTTGGATAATGAATTTATATAAGTTTCCGGTAGCCTTACATTTTCCAATTTCACCTGAAACGTACAATTTACTGAAATTTTTAAAACCTTTATCATTCAGAACTTGTGCAAGGAAGTTTGTAGGAAGATACATGTCTGATGTTATTATAATTTGCTTTCCTTGTTCTAGTGCATAATTATAGATTTCAAGAATTTCTTCATTACATTGTAATATTTGTGCTTCAATCTCCATTTCTTTATCTCTGAGATTTTTATCGAGTTTAGAATATATTTCATCAATTGTTATATCTTCTATTCTTCTGTCGCGAATAGTCTTAACCATGCGTACTTTCTTTTCGCTAACGAGCCTTGTAAGTGCAAAATTGGGTATATTATATTGTTGTTCCATATATTTAAAAACATCAGACGGGGCTAAAAACGGACGTAAAAGAAGTGTATCAAAAATATCAAAAGAGATTATATCTTTTGTATCGATAATTTTTTTTAGTACCTCTTTATTAAAGTAATAAAATTCACTTAGGTTCTTATTAAAAAAATCGTAAAAAGTCGCATTTATGTCAATATTAAACTTAAAGTTTCTGAAAATTCCTGCCATTCTGCAGAATAGATATTCACTGAAAATGCGAGAATTATTTTTGTTTAATACATCTTGTATTATTGTTACAAACCAGTAGCCTAAGACATAGCTGTAAACCTCCGGCGTAATAGAATTAGAATTTGCCAGATGCAATAAAATCTCCATCCCCTTAATCTTATCTTTAAGCTGTTGGAAACAGAGCTGTCTTCTGGTTAGAGAATTATCTCGCTGTGTAATTACGATATACAAGTCTTCAACTATTTCAATTTTATTGGCGTGTAATGCTGCTTCAAAAGCAAATACCGGATCTTCCATATCAATAATTTCAGGAAATGTGATATTATTATTGATTAGCAGACTTCTTCTGAAAATAGCACTGCAATATGTTGAACAGAAATTATTCTTATTTTCTTTAATCTTATTATTTATTTCTTTAAAAACAGTATTATCTGACGAGTTTTTATATAATCCTTTTGTAATATCTGCATTTCTTTGTATGGCTTTATTGTATAATTTTTCATAAAAATCGGCTGTTTCCAGATAATCATCGCTGTCAATAAAACTGATAAACTCGCCTTTTGCAATCTTTATTCCGTAATTTCTTGCTTGAGCAGCGCCTTTATTAAGCCTAAAATTAATTACCTTTATGCGCTTATCCTTATTTGCAAAATCATTGAGTATATTAAGAGAGTTATCCCCAGAAGCATTATTTATACAAATTATTTCTAAATCTTTAAGAGTCTGGGTACAAATACTAGTCAGGCAATTACCAAGATATTCTTCTGTATTATAAACAGGAATTATAACAGAGATTTTTGTTTCCATCAATTACACTCCTGTAAATAATTAACATCAGCAAAAAAATCCGATTTTAAGTTGAAGTACTCTGAAAAAATAATTAATTCATCGGCTTTCATTTTTCTTTTGCCTTGCAGCATAGCGCTTAACTTAGCTACAGAAATTCCTAATAGATTAGCAAAGAATTTTTTTTTAATCCCATTTGTATTTATAAATTCTTTTACTTTTTCTTCCAGAGTAATCATATTTTCTCCAAAGTATATTATAAATTAACAGTATCGTAATAATTAACATGTGAATAATAAAACACATCCGGATTATTGTCAAGCAAATTTTTAAATATTTAATTTTTCGATATAATTATGGTATAGGAGAAATATTTATGACCAAATCAAAAGAAAAAACGGTAGAGTCTTTAAGTACTTCATTGCCGCTTCAGTTAAGATTATGCAGACAAAAAGCAGGGTTAAGTATGCGTGAGGTTGCAAAACGTATACATAAGACTGCAGCAACTATAAGTAAGTGGGAAAGCGGAGAAACAACTCCTTATGGCGATACGTTATTAATGCTGTGTAAAATTTATAATGTAGATATTACTGCTTTTTATGGTGTAGCAACACCCCAGTCAATTCGTATTACACCAGCTGAAACACGGTTAATAGAGCTGTATAGAAATGCAACGAAAGATGCACAAAATGTAACTGTAACTGTTCTGGAAAAATGCCAGAAAAATTGATTTTACTTATCATCCGGACTCAAAATAGAAATAACGGCATGATTAAGATCTAAATATTTCTTTGCGGCATCTTTTAAATCTTCAATAGTGATTGATTCACAAATTGGCAGATATTCTTCTGCCAGATTTAAGTCATCGCATACAGTCATATAATATCCTATAGCTTCACCGATATCAGAAACTGTTTCAGCTTCACAGGCAAAACGGGATTTAAGTTTTTTCTTTGCTTTATTAATTTCTCGTTCAGTAATTTCATTTTGAACTTTTTTAATTTCTTCCTTAACAAGTTCAATAGCTTTTTCTTTGTATTCAGGATTAAAATTTGCCTGTACAAAGAAGTTAGAACCATCACGGAATGAGTAATTCTCTGCATCAATCATGTTAAATATATGCTCTGGCTGATTTTCTATCAAATTATTATATAATCTTGAACTTGCACCTTCGCCAAGTATTACAGCAAGCATCTCAAGTGCAATAATATTTTTTAAATCTTTTGCCATGGCTCCAAGAAAACCAAACATCATAAACGAAGAATTTATATTTGCTTTATTCTCAATATAGACTGTTTCCTTTACTGGAGTATCCGGCCCGAAATCTTTTTCAGGAGGATGAGGTCTATCTCCCCAGCTGAATCCTTCAACTACACGGTTAAGAATATCTTCGCTGTCGAAGTCGCCGACAACAATTGTAGTTACGTTTTCTGGAGAATAGAAGGTTCTGTAATAGTTCATAACCTCTTCCTGAGATACCTGTGAAATAATTTCTGGCGTGCCTATAACATCGCGTTTGTATGGATGTGAAGTGTACATTGCATGATTTGTCGCATTATAAACCTTTGTCCAAGGCTGGTCTTTGCGCATACGAATTTCTTCTATTACAACATGACGTTCACGTTTGTCTGTGACGGTTTTGTCATTTATATCAAACGGTGCACCCATTTCATAATCAGGTATTACAGGGTCTATCATCATGTCGGCATGAAGTTCTATTGCTTTATAGAAGTTTTCATTGTTCTCACCTTTCGGAAGGGTTACATAATAAAATGTGTAATCTTTCCACGTTGCAGCGTTTACAATAGCGCCTCTTGCTTCAAGTATTTTATCAAATTCACCAGCCTTATGTTTATGAGTACCTTTAAACATTAAATGTTCAAGAAAATGAGAGATTCCATTGTTTTTATCATTTTCATTTATAGAACCTGTTTTGACCCAGGATGATATATTTACCATCCCGCCTTCTTTATGCGCAAGAACAATTTTATGCCCGTTGTCACGCTCATAAATCTCTACTTCTCTTGTCAAAAAAGGATACTTTATTAATGATTTCTTCATAAACACCTCGCTTAAAGTTATTATAACTTAAAGATAAACAGATATAAATATTATTCCA
This sequence comes from Candidatus Gastranaerophilales bacterium, assembly GCA_900552525.1. GTDB lineage: Bacteria > Cyanobacteriota > Vampirovibrionia > Gastranaerophilales > Gastranaerophilaceae > CAG-196. The sequence goes on from UNSK01000048.1 coordinate 13,354, forward strand.
GTCGGGTAATTGGTATATACCCTCTTCGGCTATTGATTTACATATTATCATGAGGTACAAAACAAGAATAAAGAAAGGAGATTTTTATGATTGAAGAGAACAACAGAGAATACCATTACGAACACAAAAGTCACTGGTTAAGAACTTTAGGAGTCATTCTAGCGACACTTATAGGCGCTTTTTTAGCTTTTTATTTTGTAGCAGACATGACATTTAACAGAATGACAGACCCGTCATACCAGATGCGTAAAATGGAAAAAATGATGAGGCATGAGCAAAAGCGTATTGAACGTATGGAACAGCGCTTCGGGGATAACCCGTTTGAACCTAAAATGGCACCTATGCTTGTAAATCTAGTGAAAGAACCGGGCGAGTATAAGTTAATAGTAGATTTGAAACCTCTAGGCGGAAGCGAAAAAAATATTGATGTCAAGCTTGTTGATAACGTAGTTACTGTTTCCGGCGAAGTTGAAAAAAAGGAACACCACAGAGAAGATATCATGAATTTCTCTCAGGCATATTATCTTGACGAAAAGGTCGAAGGGGATAAAATGACAAAAGAAAGAAAAGGTAATAAATTTATTATAACAATACCGTTTGAGGAATAAAAAAAAAAGACCGGTTTTTAAAACCGGTCTTTTTTTTATCTACTTGATATTTGAGTAAGTCCAAGCATCAAATGTAGGAGTTTCAGAAATATTTAATTCTTTCTTCTTTTCT
>UNSK01000049.1 GCA_900552525.1 Candidatus Gastranaerophilales bacterium
TGTGAGAACTTGACGGACCTGCCATAATCGGGGAAATTACTGAGAATAATGATTTTTGTTCCATTTTTAGTAATCATCCTCATCGTCATCTCCACCTTTTTCTGCGTCAATATAGCTTTTCATAATTCCAAATAGAGCATTTTGCCAGTCGCTGTTTTTTTCAAGGAAGAAGTCTGCGCCACGAGCCTTGCACTGAGCTTCAATTTCTTTTCTCGGAGAGGCGGTAATAACTCCAACAATAGTGTTAACACCGGCTGAAGCAGCCATTTTTTTTAACTCTGCAAGAAGAATAAAGCCTTCTCTTTCAGTTGGAATAAATAAATCCATTACCACATATTGATATTTGCGCTTTTTGAATTTGTTTACAGCATCATATATTTCTTGAGAGCAGTCTATATCATAATCAAATTGTGACAATAGAACTTTTAGTTGGTATGTTATAACTCCCAAATCATCTACTATTAATATAGCGGGACCTTGCTTTTCACTATCGTCATCCGGAATATCAGGATTAATAGCTCTGCTGTAAATAGGCTTTTTTGCATTGCTGTTAAGTTCTTTTAAAGTATCAACGATATTAATCAGTTGTTTTTTTAAATCAAGCAATTCTAATTCTTTTGGAGGCTTTGAGTTGGTGATATTGTAAAAAAGCTCCAAAAATTCATCATCTAAATCAATACTTGGCATGCCATCTCCTATTAAGTCATCGAATAAATTATACCATATTGTTTAGAAAAAAGTAAGTCGTATGTTTGTATTATTCAAGTTTTGTAAATTTTAGGGTATAATTTTTGTTATGAAGAAAAGAATATTAATATTATTATGTGCAATGGCATTATCACCAGCGGTTTTTGCATCAGGAAGCCAGAATTTTTTTAAACTGCATATTTTTGACAATGACACCCGCGAGATTAAATCACTCTTAAATTCACAGGTAAGATATGCAAATAGAACAAACTTTAATAAATTTATTGCAACATATGATAAGGATTATGTAAATGCTGACGGCTTTAATCTGGAAACATATTCAAATCTGGTTAAGGACGTGTGGGATACATATGACAATATTGTTTATGGAATAAAAATTAAGGACATTTCTGTAAAAGATGACTCTGCAACTGTAGAAGTTACAGAAACTTCATATGCTGACATCCCGGTTTCTTCTACTATGGACGGTGTTTTGACAAGCGAATCGAACAGCATATATTATCTTAAGAAAAATGACGGTGATTGGAAAGTAGCATCTGATAAAGTTTTGTCGGAAACTACATCAATGCTGTATGGTGATGCGAAGAATTTAGATATAAAACTTTCGGCACCGGCGGAAATTCAAGCCGGCAAAGAGTATACAGCTTCTCTTGAATTTACGCCGCCTGAGGACGTAATAGCGATTGCTTCTATAGCAAGCGACAAGGTTGAATATCCGCAAAAGCAGCCCAAGGAAGTTTATAGAAAATTTCCTGATGATAATATCCTGGAGAGATTATTTATATCGAACAGCGATAATGTAAATGAGTACGTTGTTGCATCAATAGGGCTTACAAAAGCTGATGTTGAGGATTTGAGTATTAAACTCAGTTTAACAGGGTTTGGATACAAGATAGTCCGTGTTAATGTTATTCCTAAATCAGAAGAGGCAGAGAATGTCAAGAACGAGTAAGATTGTATATTTTATAATATCAATAATCTTTTTTGCCTGTTTCGACTTGGTTTTGTCTGATTTTGTAATCAAAAATATAGAAAATTTCCCTCAAAATTCGGTTCTGGATTTAATCTCTGTACAAAATACCGGTGCGGCTTTCAGCATTTTGCAGGATGCGCGTGTTTTTCTGATATGTTTTTCCGTAGCTGCAATACTATGGATAGTGTTTTATACTATTAAATCAATAGAAAAATCATCTACCCTAACTCTGTTCTGGGTTTCTATGCTTGTTTCCGGTATATTTTGCAACCTCTATGAAAGAATTGTTCTCGGGTATGTAAGGGACTTTTTTAAATTAAATTTTGTAAACTTTCCGGTATTCAATATTTCGGATATTTTTATAAACGTCAGTGTTTTTGCTATAGTTGTAATTATTATTAAACAAAACTTTTCAAAGAACAATGAAGCTGATAATTGATGAACTTACAACCGATACAAGGATAGATGTTTTTTTAGCAGATTATATGAAAGATTATTCGCGCTCGAAAATTCAGTCAGAAATAAAAAAAGGCGCTGTAAGTGTTAATTTTAAATCTGTTAAGCCTTCTTACATACTAAAAGAAGCTGATATTATAGAGTTTAACCCTATTCAAAAAGTTGAAATATTACCTGAAGACATACCTCTTAATATAGTATGGGAAGATGAAAATATGCTTGTTGTTAACAAGCCGTCAGGAATGCTTACACACCCTACGGCAATAGAAACTTCAGGAACGCTGGTTAATGCATTGCTGTATCGATACGGTGAAAACCTTTCGGATATAAACGGGGAGTTTAGGCGCGGGATTATTCATCGTCTGGATAGAAATACCTCGGGGCTTTTGATGATAGCAAAGAATAATAAAACTCATGAGTTTCTTGTTGAAGAAATGAAAAATGGCCGGATGATAAAAAAATATCTGGCAGTCGTTAAGGGTATTGTTGTTGAGGATGAATTTACTATCAATAAACCAATCGGGCGCAATCCGAAGCAGCCGCATAAAATGGGTGTTTTTGAAGGTGGAAAAGAAAGTATTTCCGTAGTAAAAGTCCTTGAACGTCTTGAAGACGCCACACTGGTTGAAGTTCGTCTTATAACCGGCAGGACTCATCAGATAAGGGTTCATATGTCAAGCATAGGGCATCCTGTTTTTAACGATACTCTTTATGGTTTTGGAAAAATGAAAATTAAGACCGAAGAACAGGTGCTGCAATCATATAAACTCTCTTTTCCGCATCCGTTTGACGGTGAACTAGTTAGTCTGGAAATTCCGCCGGATGATAAAATTACAAAAGTCTTAAACGCATTGAGGAGAGCACTTGCATAAAATTTTGTTTTATGTCATAATAAAAGCAAGGTTGGGAGCCTTTGGTAAAAGATTTATTTTGCCGTTTTTGTATTGATTACCCGGAAAGAGTGTTTCACGTTAATGAGTGAATTTAAGTTTAATTATGATTTTTTAAAGAAAAATGCGACACCCGGCAGCTGGAGGCGCGGATACGAGTATTATCAAAAGGATATGCTTATGGAAGCATATCCGGAAAAAAACTTTTTTAAAGGTAAGGTAAAAGGAAACTATCAAGACTTTTACGTTACGGATTTAATTTTTAAGAAAAATAAAGTAGAGGCCAGATGTAACTGTCCTTTAAAAGAAGAATGGTGTAAACATTCTGTCGCAGTAGCTCTGAAAGCTATTGAAACAGGTGCTTATGAAAACTGGATGCAGGAAAAATACGGAGTTTCTCCTGATACAAGTGATACAGATACTTCGTTAAAAGAAGCTCCTAAAGGCAGCTATATATTCCACTTTAACCCGAAAAGAAGACAGAATTTCTTCTCGATTCTTGTTAGAGATAGGGCAACAAACAAGATTGTGCGTTCACTGGAAAATATTTTAAGAGCTCTGATTGATATCCAGAAAAACGACCCTTCTTTTGAGTTAAATGATGCGCAAAAATCAGAATTGGCGCTTTTCCAAATGCTTTTAAAAATCTCAAAACAAGATAAAAAAGCAGGGTGGTATGATATACCTATTACAAAATTTGCACCGGTATTTCCTTTAATGGCAGAGCTGGAAGAGGTTCTTGATGAAAAGACGAAGGAAAGAATTCAATTTACGGACAATATGTGGAGTTTAAACCTGGATGTTTCTACGACAGCTATTAACGGTGCTACAAATATTGTTCTGGAACTTTTCTGGACTAGGCCTGATAAAGAAGGAATTTACCCCTTTGAAGAGGTTAAATATTTTTCAAGACAGATTAAGTGGGGAAGGTATAAAAATATAATATTCCCTATTAATATTGCAATGAATGAACTTCCGCAGAGTATTATTAAATCAACATTTACTGATTTGAAGGAAGCTGATGGCGGCAAATTTGTATACGAAGAACTTCCGCACCTGCAGGAAATAATGAATGTAACCATAGCAGAGAATATCAGCAAACTTCTTCTTGAACACAAGCCTCCAATTAATATAGTTACTCTGGGGATTGACTATGACCAGTCTTTAAAAGCATCATTAGAATTTGATTATTCAGGAGTAAGGGTTCCTTATACCAAGAGTAAAGACAAATCGCCGTATCTTTCAGTTAAGAGTCAGGAAGAAGACGGGCTTGTATACTGGATTAAAAGAGATTATGACCATGAGCAGATGGCTTATAATATGCTTCTTGCCTGCAAATTTGTTCCTATGCAGACAAATAACCTTGCTCTGGAGAAAGAAAACGCAATAGATTTTTATAATTATTATATAAAACAGGCGGGTGATGATTGGAAGTTTGAAGAACATGATGATATGAGTTTCTTTAAGCTTTTAAATGAACCGTTTAAAATGTGTGCAAAGATAGACTTCTCAGAAGAATCAATTGATAGTATGGAAATACAGATATACGGTCAGGTTGGTGATGAAGTAATAAACTTTGATGATATTTATGAAACAATTCAGAGCGGCGAAAAGTATGCACGTGTAAGAAGCCTCGGGTTTGTAGAATATCCGGCGCAGAATATTTATCAGATTATGCGCTCATTCAACTCTTTTGATGCTTATAGAAACAATGAAAACAAATTCCTGGTAAAAACTTACCGCGTAGGTCTAATTACAGAACTTAAAAATCAGGGATTTGAATTAATTCTGAGTGACAAATTCCAAAAATTCTGGGAGCAGATTTCTACATTTTCAACAACATCAGATGGTGTTGATATTCCTAAAGGCGTTAATGCAGAGTTTCGTGAATATCAGGTTAAAGGTTTCCACTGGCTCTGGTTTTTGTATCAATATGGCCTGAATGGTATTCTTGCAGATGATATGGGGCTTGGTAAAACTTTACAGGCTTTGAGTCTTTTGCAGAAAGCAAAAGAAGTTGACGGTCCTCAGCCGACACTGGTTATTGCGCCTACCACGGTTGTGTTTAACTGGGAAGCTGAAATCCAGAAATTTACTCCGGAGCTGTCCTGCTTAAAGCTTTCCGGCGCGGATAGAAAAACTTTATTTAAACATATTCCGGAGTACGATATTGTAATTACAAGCTATGCTCTAGTAAGGCGTGATATTGCAAAACTCAAAAAATATAATTTTAGATATATTATTCTGGATGAATCTCAAAATATTAAGAATGCTATTTCTCAGACAGCACAGGCTGTAAAAGAATTGCAGTCAGACCATAAACTGGCGTTATCCGGTACACCTATTGAAAACAAACTCGAGGAACTCTGGTCTGTATTTGACTTTCTTATGCCGGGCTTCCTCTTCAATGTTGCGGAGTTTAATTACAGATATGTTACTCCGATTATGGAACGTCAGGATAAAACAGTTGAAAAACGTCTGAAATTGCAAATTTTCCCGTTTATCCTAAGACGTATGAAACGAGATGTTGCGAAAGACTTGCCGGATAAAGTTGAGAATATGGCTTATTGCGAACTTACAGACGAGCAGAGAGATTTTTATCTTGAAGTTCTTGACAGCACAAAAGAAGAGCTATTCAAGAGTATTGAACTTAATGGGCTTGAAAAGAGCAGAATGTCAATTTTCTCTGCGCTTCTTAGATTACGTCAAATCTGCTGCCACCCTAAACTTTATGATAAAGAACATGTGAAAGGTGTTATGAAGTCAGGTAAGTTTGAATACCTCAAGGGTATGTTAGAGCAGATTATTCAAGAAAAACACCGTGTTCTTCTGTTCAGTCAATTTGTTGATATGCTTGATATTATTAAGGGATGGCTTGAAAGAGAAGGTATTCCTTATGAATATCTGACAGGTAAAACGAAAGACAGACAGGCGGCTGTTGAGAACTTTAATAACAATCCGAATATTCCGATATTCTTAATCAGCTTGAAGGCTGGCGGTACAGGTTTGAACCTGACCGGTGCGGATTATGTTATCCACTACGACCCGTGGTGGAACCCTGCGGTTGAAGATCAGGCAACAGATAGAGCTTATCGTATCGGACAAACTAAAAAAGTATTTGTATATAGACTTATCACGAAGAATACTGTTGAAGAAAAAATTCAATTGGTTCTTGAAATGAATGATAAGCTTACTGTTGATGAAAAAAAGAAAAAACTTGAAGAATTATTAACTGAATTTGGTGTTCTAAAGTTAAGAAAATCACCGGCAGTAGCTCTGTCAGGCGGAGAAAGAAGACGTGTTGAAATTGCAAGAGCTCTGGCTGCAAGCCCTGATTTTATGCTTCTTGACGAACCGTTTGCGGGGATTGACCCTATAGCTATTGGTGAAATCAAAGATAATATCAGAAAAATTTCTGAAGAAAAGGGGCTGGGAGTTCTTATTACAGACCATAACCCTAAAGCTACACTATCTATTACTGACCGAGCATATGTAATATTTGACGGTAAAATTAAAATTCAAGGCAAAAGCAAAGATGTTGCGAATGACCCTGTGGCAAAAGAATTCTACTTAGGAAAGGACTTCAAGCTATAAGTATGAAAAAACTTTTTACCGTATATGACAGGTATATTTTTAATCAAGTGCTAATTACAACAATTGTCGCAATACTTTTGTTTACAATTGTATGGATAGCACCGGAAATGCTTTTAAATACAATAAAAAAAATTCTGGCACACGAATATACTGTCAAAACCGGAGTCATGGTATTAATATATGAGTTGCCTAAAATTTTAGGAAAAGCATTTCCTGTAGGTCTGCTACTTGGTTCGTTATTCACATTTGATAAACTCAGCAAAGACTCTGAGCTTACTATTTTTAGAGCGGTCGGAATGTCTTTCTGGAGAATTTTAGCTCCGCTGCTGGTTTTAAGTTTAATTGTAACCTATCTGTGCTTTGTAACATATGACAAATGGATACCATATTCCTGCCAAAAATTACAAGAAATTAAAGGCGGTTCATCATTAACGCAATATATTTATACAAAAAAAGACCAGAATAACCATCCGGAGCAGGCTGTCATTGTATCCCGCTTTTATCAGGGAGAGATGACAAATGTCATAGTTCTTAACTTTTCAAAACAAGTTTTTGATGATTTGCACGGGCTTACAAATATACTTACAGCAGAAACCGGTTATAAAGGGGTTGATGCAGAAGGAAAACCTAGCTGGGTGCTGAAAAATGTTACTGATTATGACATTAATGAAGATGGAATTTTTAAAAGCATAACTAAAAAAGACCGCGTTGATATTTTGAATGGCGAAGATGCAAATGATGCTTACACTATTATGTTAAATTCTACTAAAAGAGATCGAGATATAAACAATCAAGATTTAAAACACTATGTAAATCTCCTTAAAAAAGCAAATCTTGATGAAGATTACCGATTGATGTACAACAAATACTTGCAGCGATTTTTCCATCCTTTCGTATGCGTATTACTTGCAATTATGGGATGTTTATTAGGTTTCAGCAAGCCGAGAGAACAAAGATTAATTGGATTTACTATTGCTATCGGATGTATCTTTGTATATTATATAACTCTGCCATTTTTTGATCTTCTGGCAGAAAAAGGGGTATTACCGCCTCTTATAACTGCAGCATTTCCGCCGCTTGCGTTTCTTTGCGCGATTATAGCTTTCTACAAATCAAGGGATTTATAATATGAAAAAACTATTATTGCTTTTGTTAATTATTTTTACGGCAGGGAAAGTTTGTGCCGCATCTCCTATTAATGTAGATTACAATGATGGGATTTATCATATTGTTATATCCGGAGAAAAAATAAAAAAACAAATTCAATTTATATCATCTTCTTCACTTATAACTAATAGAGAAGCTCATTTTAAGAATAATTCACTGTTAACGATTAATACTGGATTTTTTGATCCGCAAAATCAAAAAACAATTTCTTATATTATTAATGATGGGCAAACAATAGAAGATCCGATATTTAATGAAAATATTATGTCTAATGCTGTTTTAAGACAAAATATGAAAAAAATTCTTAATAGAACAGAATTTAGGATACTTGATTGCGATAGCAAGTTAAGATATGAAATAGCCCAGCATGACTCTAAAGTTGATTTTCTATGCTCTGTTCAGCATTCTGCACAGGGGGGGCCTCAGCTTCTGCCTAATTTAAGATTAGAAGAAGAATTTTTTATTCTAAAGGATAAAGATGGAAACGTATTAAGGGAATCTGCATCTGTTCTACATAAGACGGCAAGAACACTTATTGGGCTTAAAACATTAGAAGGCGGTGAGCAAGAAATACACATATTTATTGTAACTAATGAACATCCGATGGATATTTACGAATCACGTGATTTATGTGCAAGCTACGGGCTTGACAGCGCTATGGCATTTGACGGAGGCAGTTCCACATCACTTAATTATAAAGATATAAATGTTGTATCGACTCAGGAAAAAGGTGATACAGGAAGAGCATTAAAATCATTTATGATTATAAAAAAGAAATAAAAAAATACCGTTTGGAGATTTCCAAACGGTATTTTTTAATAATGTCAAACTACTTGATTTCAACAGTAGCACCAGCAGCTTCAAGCTGTTTCTTGATAGCTTCAGCTTCTTCTTTTTTAACGCCTTCTTTAACAGCTTTAGGAGCGCCATCAACTAAATCTTTAGCTTCTTTTAAGCCAAGACCAGTGATACCTCTAACTTCTTTAAGAACAGCGATTTTCTTATCAGCTGGAACAGAAGCTAAGATTACATTTACTTCAGCATCAGCATCTTCTGCAGGAGCAGCAGCGGCAGCAGGAGCAGCAGCAACAGCAACAGGTGCAGCAGCAGATACGCCGAATTTTTCTTCCATAGCTTTTACTAATTCAGCAGCTTCTAATAATGTTAATTTTTCAATTGATTCTAAAATTGCTTCAATACTCATTGTTTTTCTCCTTTATTCTAATTTGAGTTGTAATACGTTTAGTTTTGTAATCCTATGCGGATTTTTGATCTCTAACTGCTGCAACAGCTCTAACAAGAGATGACATAACAGCATTGACAGAGTTTGCGATACCAGATGCAGGTGAGTTGATGCATCCAAGCATTTTTGCATAAAGTTCTTCTCTTGATGGAAGATTTGCAAGGGCTTTTGCTTCTTCTGCAGACATTAATTGACCGTCCATTGCTGCAGCGATAATTTCACCTTTCTTTGTATCTTTAATAAATTTTGATAAAACCTTAGCCGGTGCTACCTGATCTGTAAAACCGAATGCTATTGCAATAGGTCCTTTCAGGGTTTCAGCTAACACTTCGTAAGGAGTGCCCTTGATAGCGATTTTTGCAAGGGTATTTTTGGTAACCATATAGTCACCGCCTTCTTTTTGAAGTTCACGTCTTAATTTAGTGATTTCTTCTACAGAAAGACCTGTGTATTCGCTAACAACTGCAACTTGCGCTTTATCAATTTTTTCTTTGATAAGTGCTACCTTATCATTTTTGAAAGCTTTTGTTGACATTTTTTGCTCCTTTTTTTTCAACCACTCTTCATAATTTGCTTTGTTCTTACTACAAATTAATTCAGAGTTTTTATAATTTTTCGGATTATTTTCCGTTCGACCTTTTATACATTAAAAAAGATTTTGCAATCTTTCTTTTAATCGCAAAACCTTACACTTCCATTATAAGCTAATTATACTTCATCAAGCCGGGCAGTATGCCCTTGTGTAATCTCGGCTAGCCTTTTCAGATTAAATCCTAACATAGGATACTAACTGTCTGCGATTATGTATCTAATCTAACAAAAGCATTAGTCTGTGTCAAGTGTTTTGTAAAGTTATTTATACCTGACAGCTTTTACGACTGTCCAGTAACCGCCCCTTGCGAGTTTGCAGTCTTTAAAATCCCTATCCAAACGTCTTATTATAGAATTTTTTACATTAGAGAACATAACAAACATTTCCGGTATTTCTGTATTATTTTTATTGTTGTAGAGAAAATCTTCATCAAAGAAACTCACACTATCCAGAAATACAACAGAAACTGACTGCCCCACAGGAATCTTTGAGAGAATTGAAGCCGGATTATCCATATATTCAAACCTGTTGCTTTTACTTATAAAGTACAATTTTTTACCTTTTAAATCGGCATATCTATAAAATCTGTCAGGTTCATAATATGTAAAAATAACATTTTGCGAGTCTTGATAATTCAGAATATCTCCAACAATTTTATGTCCTTCATTACGCTTAAGTCTGGTAACATAGTTAGGTGTAAAAAGTGCTGCAAGATGAAACGCAGCAAATATAAGCAATAGAATTGCACCTTTTTGTTTTAACCTGACAAAACCAATGGCTGTAAACAATATAAGTATAGGAAGAATTTCTATTGAGTACTTTGTAATAAATACAAGCTTTCCGCACGCAGCAATTACCGACATTACAGTAATGGTTGAAATCACAATAAACCCCAGCCCTTTTTTAAAACCGGCTATCATGCCGGCCAAAGCAATAAGAGTCGGAATAGTAAGCCATAGTGCAATTGATTTATCATAGAAGAAAACCGGAGGTGCCGTTACATTATTTGTCAATATCGGCGAAAAATAATCACTGAATAGAAACAGAATATTTGTATACGAAAAATGTCCCCACCATTGCGAAGCCGGAAGCATTCTTAAAAAATTAACCGGCAGCCTCAGAAACCACAATAGCAAGAAAAACATAAAAACATATATTATAGAAAACTTTTTCTTTCTGTACATAACGTACAAGAACGAAAAGAATACGTAAATAGCGCCTATAATATGTGTTGAAAGAATCAACACATTCGACAAAAGATACAATACGAAATTCTTTTTATCTCCGTATTTCAAATAACGGATTGTAAAAAGAAGCGATAACGCTGAAAAAAGGAACAACAGCGAGTAAAATCTTATTTCTTGAGAATAATATATAAGAAAAGACAGCACGGACGTAATCATTGCAGCATAGTAACCGCACCTTTTAGAATGTTCTCTTCCAACAGCATACATCAGAGGAATTGCCAGCACCCCGGGAATAACAGAAGTAAGCCTTAATATTGTATCTGAAAGCCCTGTAAAAGGTTTAAGATATACATAATAAAGGGGCATATGGCATTGTTTTACAACTTCCTGCCAAAAACCTTTCAAAAATGGAGTAGAAGCTACATACCAGCTTACATACTCGTCATTCCACATTCCTTCCGGCTTAACGATGTATGAAAGCCTTAATAATAATCCCAGTAAAATTATATAAAACACTCTTGAGTTGCTCCCCTGATTTATATATAATATTTTACATGACAAAACTTATTATTCAAATACCTTGTTACAATGAAGAAGATACGCTTATAACAACACTTAATGATTTACCGTCACAAATAAAAGGAATAGATGAAATAGAAGTATTAGTTATAAATGACGGTTCTACAGACAAGTCCGCTGAAATTGCGGCGAAATGGGGAGCTTCTGTTCTTGACATTAAACCAAACAAAGGGCTTGCTAATGCATTTAGAGCGGGTATTTCCGAAGCCTTAAGACGTCAGGCAGATATTATTGTAAATACTGATGCTGACAATCAATATTGCGCCTCTGACATTGAAAAACTTGTAACTCCAATACTAAACCATGAAAGTGATATCGTTATAGGTGCACGAGATATTTACGGAATTAAGGAGTTTTCTCCATTAAAAAAACTGCTGCAAAAATTCGGCTCTGCTGTACTCAGACTTTTATCTTCAGTAGAAGTTCAGGACGCACCAAGCGGTTTTAGAGCTTTTTCAAGACAGGCAGCACTACAGTTAAATGTGTTTGATAACTACACATATACAATGGAAACTCTTCTACAGGCAAACGCTAAAGGACTTAAGGTTATTTCAGTACCTATAGGCGTTAATCCGATGCTTAGAAAGTCAAAACTGGTAAAGAATATTTTTGACTATGTGTTCAAATCAACCAAAACTACAATAAGAATGTTCATTGTATATAGACCTTTCAGGTTTTTCATTTCTATTGCCGGAATACTTGGTCTTGCAGGATTAATACTTATTGCACGTTTTCTGTTCTATTTTATACTTGGTAACGGCAATGGACATGTACAATCATTAATTTTTGCATCAATATTTATGATTTCTGCTATACAGATGAGTATAATTGCAGTTATAGGAGATTTGTTATCTATTAATCGTAAATTAATGGAAGATGTCCAGACAAGAATAAAAAAACTGGAGCTTAGATAATAAAAAGCCGCTTGAGAAAAGCGGCGCGGAAAAAGGGAAAAAGGGAATTGTCGAAAAGTAGTAATTATATTCTAGAATTACTAACTCATATTTAATTCTATTCTTAGCTGAAAATACCAAAGGTTCTCTCTATATTATCATCTCTTACCTTTTTTATTGAATCAACTTCGGTAGTTATAGAGGTTCTTTCTGTTTCAAGTTTACTCAAGTCCTGATCAAATTTTGTATCTTTTCTGTTTATAATATCAAGTTCATGTTCATACTCGGCTTCAGCTTTCTTCATATCAGCCTCATCTTGAACTTCCTGCAGATAATTTGCATTGGTACTTGTAGCAACGCTGGTTTCAGACCATTCTTTTTTATCCTCATTATAAACATCAATTATAACCCTGCCTGAGTTTACCATATTATTAAGCCATTCATTGCCTTCAGAACCGGCTTCATACTGAGGATCTATTTCCTGACATCCTCCGGCAGCCTGAATTTCTTCAAATAAATGTACATAATAATTAAACTCACCTTTAGGAAATTCTTCCGGATACTCATCATTAAATTCTGCATTTGCAGATTCAGGGTCAGTATTAGTAACCTCGTTCTTGTTCAAACGCATATACTTATAAATTTCAGAGCCGTAATTATCATAAAGAACATCTCTGAAGTTCTCTAAAGCCTCGCGTTTTTCAACATCATTTGCAGATTCCGAGTTACAAGTTTCAGTTAAATTATCATAAGCTTTTTTCAGTTTATCTTCTGTTGAGTGATTATCAAAAACTTTTCTTTCAACATCGGTCATAAACAGGTTAAACAAACCATTAGCAGATTGCCCGTCACCATAGTCTTCACCGGAGACACCAATACCAATTTCCATACCCATAGTATATCTGCCGTCATCATTATCAACAGGCCAGCCGAAATCTGCATCCATACCAATCATTGCATAAGCAAAAGCATACTTGTCGGTATTAAAATCTTTATACATTTCAAACGTATTGGAATCAACAATAACCTTACCTGTATTAGCATCTTTTAATGAATACTGCTTAAACCTATCTTCATTATAAGTACACATAGTTGCAAAAGTTGCATCAACAAAGTTACGGCTTCCGTCCCCATTATTAAATGCAACCTGAATTTTTTTTGCGTCTAAAGCATCACAATAGTTCTGGTACAACTCATCTTTTTGAGTTGCCAAAGCTATCTTCTGACTCTCGATGTTTTGAGCCTTATACTCAACATCATGGAGCCTGCTCGTTAGAGTTAATAATCTAGCTTGTGACGCTGCCATTCCCATTGTGTGTAATTGTCCTTTTTATTTTTCCCTTGTATTATCATTTACGGCATTTTTAGACAAAAACTTTAGGAATAATTGGCATATTGTTACAAATCTTTACACACTATTAAGCAGTCCGATAACATTTTGTGCTTTAAG
>UNSK01000050.1 GCA_900552525.1 Candidatus Gastranaerophilales bacterium
ATTTCAATAAACTTATTTTTATTCTTGTATTCTTCATCGGCAATTTCAACTAGAAAACTCATCTCAAGTGCTTTGTCTACGGATTTAATATTGGTTATATCTTCGGGGATTTCTTCGATATAAAATTGTTCAATATATTTTAAATGGTGCGAATATTCTAATTTATACGCAGATAATTCCTGCTTTAATTTTGATAATTTATTTTGTTGTTCTAACTTTTCTTGAAGGTGTTTATATCTTTGTTTTAAAGATTTCTCTATTTCTTTTATTTCAGTATTTTTAATCCTCCAGCAACGCATTTGAGGTATAGAAGTTTGAGATTTGATAAATTCTTCTTTATTTTCAGTATTGCCTAAGTATGCTGAAATAAAATCAACTTCATATTTTGTTAATTTATCAATTATGTTTTTTGTAGCAGAATTATTGCTTGAAACAACTGCAACACTTTCCCCCCTAATTACTGCATTTGCAATAATATTTAATATTGTTTGAGTTTTTCCTGTCCCAGGAGGACCTTCTATAATTGATAAATTATTCTCTAGAGCGTTATCTACTGCTTGTTTCTGACTTATATTAAAGCCAAACGGAAAGATTGTAAATTCTTTTTCCTCATTTTTAATTGGTTTTATTATTTTAAAAAATGCACCAATGCAACTATCATGCTTATTTTCTTTTATTGGTAACCCGCCATTTAAAAAGTTATATAATATCGATTCAGGAACAACTTTTTCTATCATCCCATAGTTTTTAAATAGAATATTAAACTTTAAACCTTTGTCAGTTGTATGCTCAAGCCCAATTTTATCTGCTATACAGCGAAAATAATTTAAACGATTGTCAATAAGTAATTCTTCTTTACTTGGTTCTACAATTTTTACGTCATAATAATTATAGGTGTAAGTTTTATGGCTTTTAAAAGTAATTTTGTAAAATCTGCCTTTTCTAACACAACTTACAATATCATCAGTGCGTTTCTTTCCTTTTAAAAATATTTCCTTGCGTATATTACCCATTGTAAACAAATTGTATCATGGGCATAATCTGGCAGCCAAATCTTTTAATAATTTTGCCAAATATCTAATTACTACTACTCATTTACATTTGGCACATTCAGCATGCGGTATCCAATACCGATATGAGTAATAATATAATCTGAAGCATTGAGCTTTTTTCTTAAATTAGTCACAAATACCCTTAAAGATAACTGCGAATCACATCCGTTTCCATCCTGCCAAATTTCTTGTTTAATATGATTATGGGTTAAAACCTTTCCTATATTTTTTGCAAGCAGGCATAACAATTTATATTCAATTGCCGTTAAGTGGACAACGTTATCATTAACATAAACACAGTTTGTATCATAATCAATCTTTAAATTCCCGTTTGTAAAAATATTATTTTGAGGCTGAACTTGAGTGCTCTGCATCTTATGGCGCATTGAAACCCGCACACGCGCAAGAAGCTCTTCGGTATTAAAAGGTTTTGTCAAATAGTCATCTGCACCCGCATCAAGCGCGGTAATTTTATCTGCATTATCTGTCCTTGCGCTGACAATAATTATTGGAACAAGCGAAAACGACCGGATTTTTCTTATAACTTCAAGCCCGTCCATATCCGGCAAGCCCAGATCAAGAATAATCACATCCGGATTGTGGGAAGTTGCTTTCAAAATTCCGTCTTTTGCATTTGAAGAAATAAGGTAATTATAATCAAAAATCTCAAGGGTTGTCCCTATCAAATTCTGAATGGCTTTATCATCCTCTACTACAAGCACCGTACCTTTATTCATTATCGTTCTCCACATCTGATTTTATATCAAAAGAAAAAATTGTTCCGCAAGGTTTATTGTCCATTATATTAACTTTACCGCCATGAGCTTCAATAACTGCTTTGCAGAGAGCAAGCCCGAGGCCTAAGCCGCGTCTTCCATCAGCAATTTTATTATTAACAGTATAAAACATATCAAAAATCTTTGCTTTATCCTCGTCACTAATACCGGCCCCCTCATCAATAACAGATATTTTTAAATCATTTCCATCTGCTTCAGCTTTTATAACAATATTTGTTCCCTCTGGAGAATACTTCATAGCATTATCAACAAGATTAAATATAACTTGAGAAATCAGTCTGCTGTCCATATATGCCGATAGATTTTCTTTCTCAACATTTATGTGTATAAAGAATTTTTCTTTTTTGCGTCCTAAATGACTGACTGCATCTCTAATTACATCTGAAATATATTCAGATTCTTTATTCAGCTTAATTTCATTTTTATCAAATCTTGTTATTGCAAGCAGGTTTTCAACAAGATTTAGAAGCCATATAGAATCATCATAAATATCTGAATAAATATGTTGTTTCTTATCTTCTGATAAGATATTTGAATTTTTCAGCAGTATTTCAGCAAATCCGGAAATTCCTGTCAAAGGAGTTCTTAAATCATGAGAAATCGCTCTCAAAAGAGTTGAACGCATTTCTTCCTGCTTATTTTTAATAATCAGTTCATTCTTTGCCTGCAAAATATCTTCCTTTTCCTTTGTAAGCTGAATTTCCCTGAGCATAGCATCTTTCTGCTTTTGATTAATAATTGCAACAAAATAAACAAAAACAAAAAGTATTAAGAATACTACAGGAAACCCGCTTATTGCAAGCGAAAATCTTGGTTCGGTAAAAAAGTAATCAAATAGTAATAATATTAGAATTGAAATTGTAAGCCCCGGATAGGAGAAGATTGAAAACTTATTTTTTTTATTTTCCTGCTGGCCGAAATACATTTTTTGAGCCTTATCAGGGATAATATAAATCTCAATTTCGGGAGAATACTTAATAATTTTATCCACAAAATTTGGAGGAGTAAAAAGCCTGTTAGGCCTGTATCCGGAACGGCCGAGTATTATTTTTGTAACCTGACTTTTTTTTGCATACTCAGAAACCTGAAATGCAATATCTTCTCCGCTCAAAGTAACAATATTAGCCCCTAGTTCTCTAGCAAATTCCGTATTCTGCTGCAATCTTAATTCATTATCCCTAGACATTTTATTGGCACTCTCAATATAAAGAGCAGTAAATTCAGCATTAAAAACTTTTGCCATACGAGAAGCCGTATCAATAACCTTTTTATTTGACGGCGATGATGATAAACATACCAAGATATGGTCTTTAATGTTCTCTAATTCTTTCATAATCAGATAATAGCATAAAGTGATATAAAAATAGGATTAATGTTTTTCATTTGGCGTTAAGATAGCGTTAAGATTTTGTTTTACCACTTGAAAAGTGTAATCAAGACATTTAATATGTCAGTACAAAACAAAGGTTTGAAATCTTAAGGAGGAATCTTTCTTAAAAAGAAAGAAAATAAAAATGTCAATTACAGTTAATTCATTTAATATAAATAATACACAGAATAATAGACCAAACTTTTCAACAAAGGCAGCTTCTGCAGCAGGAAGTTTACTTGGCTTAACGGCATCTGCTGTATGCATTACAAAAGCAAGAGGGCTTAAAGTTCCAGCCTCTTTAAAAACCAGAGAAGTTGTTGATGTATTCAAAAAAATTGAATTTAATGAAAAAGATGTTATCACTATGGCATCATCATCAATTGCAGGCGGGTTAACAGGAGGAGTCTTAACAGACCCGCAAAATACTAAGGCTAAAACAAAGGAAGGTATTGTTCAACTTATCGGAAACTATGTATTCCCGAGCCTTTTTGTTGGAGCAGGAATGAAGCTCAATAAAACATTGTTTTCAAAATATAAATACCCGCCTGTTACAAGAGCAATCCAATTCGCTTTTGGTACAGCCGGCTTTATCTCAGGAGTTCTGTTTGGTAATAAAATTTCTCAATTAATCAACAAATATTTGTTTAAAGAAGATTCTTACAGAAAACTTAGCTGGAAAGACTGGGCTGTTCAAGCTGATAATGTGTGTCTTGTAACATCAATGGCAGCTCCGGGTACTAATATTGCAAAAACTGCTTCAAAATTTATTCCTGTTGCACATATTATTCCTGGCTACTGCGTTGGTACAAAGTTTTAGGCAGGAATAAAAAATCTTGATATATCGACTTTTTCGTGTTCTAAGAGTTTAATCTTTGTATTTATCCCGCCAGCGTAACCTGTTAAATTTCCATTTGCTCCTACAACTCTATGACACGGAATAATAATTGAAATTGGATTATGTCCGACAGCTCCGCCGATAGCTTGAGCAGACATGTGTAAAAGCCCCCGCTTTTTAGCAATCTGTTTAGCTATGTCGCCATAAGTTATAACTTCGCCGTATGGAATTTCACAAAGAATTTTCCAGACATTCTGTCTAAAATCATTTCCTATTGGCGCTAAACTCAGTTCTGAAATTTCAGGTTTTTCGCCTCTAAAATATCTATCAAGCCAGGCTTTAGTTCTTTGAAATACTTCTATATTATCATTAAAATCTAATTCAGTTTTTATACTGCCCTGAAAATACTTTTGTCCCTCAAGCCATACGCCAATAAGGCTGTTATTATGCGCGGCTATAGTTAATTGTCCTATCGGTGAATTATAATTTGTTTTATAATACATTTTGCCCCCTGCCTTTATTATTTGTTATATAATACGCTGTTCTTTAGTTTTTGGAGTTATATGAAGTTTATAATTTACACTCGAAATATACTCCCTAAACAGTTCATCATACGTTTTTTCCAGTGAAACAAACCTTTCTCTAATACGTCCGGGCCATTCAATATCATCCTTAACAAGGAATTTTTCCCCAATAACCATTTTATAATTTTCCTGCATATCTATAGGTTCAAATTCTTTTGTGAGCTTATTTCTAACCCTTACTGCATCAGAATATTTTGCTTCTGCTTTTCCTGATTTAATAGCCTCTATAAGCGACCTGTTTACCTGCACATCAGACCAGTGGATAATAGTATTTCTTGTCGGAGCTTTCAAATTAGCAAGCACATTTTCTACAATAAGCCCTACTAGCTCCTCACCTTTTACATCACCAATTCTGAGATTTGACAGATCTTCACTTACGCCGTCAAAAACTTTCATCACCCGCAGATTATCTGCACCGTCTTCCAGTCCGCCCCGTACGATTGAGGATTGGAGAGCTACAGTAAAAACATCTGAATCATATTTTTCACGCACAGTACGCTTAACCGCACTGGTTAGATAATTCATAAGATAACTGTTTTGATATCTTATTTCGTTGCCGTATGTAAGTTTATTTAAACCTTTATTAACACTCTCAGACTTTTCTAGCTCTTTTGAAGCTTCTGAGAACATAAGTTCTTTAAAACTATCATTTTTCATGAGAGTTGTTCTCTGCGTTATATCAGTTATTCCTAGTTTTGTAAACAGTGCATCAAGCTGCTGCGGAAATCTACTTTCCGCTTCTTCTACGGCTTTTTCAGATTTAATTTCTCCGAGGCTTACAAGCGGTTCCAAATCTTTTTCAAAGAAATCATTTAGAAATATCTGAAACGGGTGTTTTTCAAGCCCGTCAGCTACTGTTGTTTCTGTAAAATATGGAGTCATTGTAGCCTTTATAAGGTTTCCGTCATCATCAAATTCAAAATTAAGAGCTTTTATCATCTCATTATCTTTTCCAAGAGAATTTATACTGGTCTTTCCGACATTTGATTGTACATTCTTGTGGTCATGCCCGTTTAGAACATGGTTTATTTGAGGGACATTACTTCTGATGATTTCCGATAGCCTGCCGCCCATATGTGACAGAAGAACAACAGCTCCTTTAGGATTTTCAAGCTTAAAGTCATCAACTTTCTCTTTTATAGAATTTATTGTTTCTTGAATATCCGCCTCAGTTAGATTAGCGTCTTTTTTATTAGAATTATCATAAAATTCAAGACCTTTGCATAAACCGGGATTGTAGAAATCCATACTTGGTATTGTTGCACTCACAAAGAGAACTTTGTGTAACAAATCATCACGTTTATCGTCAGGAATAGAATAAACCGCAGATTTTATGATATTATCACTCAAGCTCATTGCTTCCTGTACTGCCGGAGATTTGTTTAAGTCAACATTTGTAATCAGTGTTTTCATAGGATTTTTCTTCATGACATTCAACAGGAATTTATCACCTGCATCCAAATCGTGATTTCCGGGTGTAAAAAGGACATTAAGCTCGGCTGTTTTACCGCTGATTATACCGGAAGTTTTCGCTGCAAGTTTTTTAAGTAAGACTTTCACACTATCAATTGTCTTAAGCATAGCAAGGTTTTGCATATCACCGTTCGAAAGTTCTGGATGAGTTAACAGGCCTTTTTTAGAAGGATTAATAAACCAGTCGCCAACGATAGTTAAAAAATTGAAAGTTGAGGGCGACTCTGCTTTAGGAAAAATTTCTTTTGCGTTGTTTTCTATTGTTTTTAAAACCCTTGGAAGCTGCATAATATTTCCATGGTTATCCGCAGTTGCAAGAATATTTATTCGTGCAGCTTTAAAATCAGGAGAACCTGATTGAACTCTTGTAATCATTAATTTTACTCCTTAAATACACATAATCTATATTTATTATAATACAAACATCAAAATAGATTACCCTGTTGGAGTGCCCGATTTGATAATTGTTACGTCTGGTTATTTTAATTTTAATGCAGATATGAAAATTAAAGATACCATCGATAAAATAAGAGCATATTTCTATACTAACCAGACAAGAAATCCAGATTTTAGAATTGAACAGCTGAAAATGCTTAAGGAAACCGTCATCAAATACAAATCTGAAATTCAAAAAGCATTGTATTACGACCTGCACAAATCTCCGGCAGAAACGATGCTTACCGAGATTGGAATAGTACTTAACGAAATTGACTTTGCAGTAAAAAATCTTAAAGAGTGGGCGAAAACAGAGGAGGTTGAAACTGTACCCTATTTAAAGCCTGCTAAATCATTAATAGTAAAAGAACCTTTTGGCATTGCATTAATTATTGTTCCTTTTAATTATCCGCTGCAGCTTGCCCTGACACCTCTTGTTGGTGCAATAGCAGCAGGTAATTGCGCTGTTATAAGAACTTCACACAGAACGCCTGAAACATCAAAGGTTCTAAACCAGATTATCTCAGAAACATTTACCTCTGATTATATTAAAATGTTTCTGCCGGAAGAAATCTCCAGCAAAGATATTATGCAGGGTGACTTTGATTATATATTTTTTACCGGAAGCACTCAGGCAGGACGCCAGATTGCAAAAACTGCCGGAGAAAGACTTATCCCTTATACACTTGAACTGGGAGGGAAAAGCCCTGTTATCATAGATGATACAGCAGATTTAAAAGTCAGTGCCAGAAGGATTGTTAAAGGTAAATTTATGAATGCAGGTCAGACTTGCATCGCACCTGACTACCTTTTTGCACATGCTTCTATCAGAGAAAAATTAATTCTGGAAATGATTAATGCGATTCAGGAATTTTACGGCACATATACACCGGAGAGCACTGATTATGGACGCATTATAGATATTGAGGCTTTTAATCGTCTAAGCAAGCTTATAAAATCAAGCAAAGATAAGATTATCTATGGCGGTCACAGCGATGAGTGCACGCTGTACATAGAGCCGACATTAATTGTCGAAGACTCTGTAAATTCCGACATAATGCAGGAGGAAATCTTTGGGCCGCTGCTGCCGGTTCTTGAGTGGACAGACATTAACAGAGTTAAAGAATACATCCGCCAAAAGCCTAAGCCGCTTGCTTTGTATGTTTTTTCAGAGGATAAAGAGTTTAGAAAAGATATTTTTAAAAGCCTGTCCTTTGGAGGCGGAGCCGTAAATGATACGATTAATCACACCGCAGGAGAAAATCTTCCTTTTGGAGGTGTAGGTGCTTCCGGAGTCGGAAGATATCACGGCAAATACAGCTTTTACACATTTTCTCACCTGAAAAGTATTTTAATAAGCTCAACCGAGCGAAAAGATGATATTTTTTGTCCGCCATTTACAAAAGAAAAAATTAATCTTATTAACAGATTTTACTAATTTGTGCTATATTTTCAATATGTTTTATTTTGAAGATTTTAACGGCACAAAGATTTTAAAAAGTGATTTTATACAGGATGTAACTGCATACTTTACCACAAGGGGTGAAGTATGCTTTCCTGTTTCTGAAAGAATAATTACTCCCGTTCAAACTCACAGCGACCATATTGAAGTTGTCGATTTAAAGACAGAATATCCTGAGACAGATGGATTAATTCTTACAAATAGCAATGATACAATTTATTTAAAATTCGCTGACTGCACACCGTTAATTTTCTATGACCCTGTAAATAAAATCGGTGCTGTTTCTCATGCCGGCTGGCGCGGAACTGCTGCTAAAATTGGAGTTAAAACCGTTGAGAAAATGAGAGTAAATTTCGGCACAAATCCCAATAACATAATTACACTAATAGGACCTGCAATCGGACTTTGCTGCTACGAAGTATCAGAAGAAGTGCGAGATAAATTATTATCAACAGTACAGAATTCAACCGATTTATACAAAGAGCGTAATGTTGACCTCAAAAAAATTAACGCACGCCAGCTGGAAGAAAACGGAGTTAATAAAATTGATATCTGCCCTTACTGCACAAGCTGCTGTAACGATTTATTTTATTCTTACAGAAAAGAAAACGGTACCCAAAATAGACATTTTGCAGTATTACAATTGCATTAAAATATGATAAACTTTACTTAATGAGCATTGTTAGTGAATATACAAAAATATTCCAGTCACTCAAACCCGAGCTGGATAAAGCAGAGATTAAACGTATAAAGTATTTGACAACCTTTATTGTTGGAGTGGTTGTTACTCTCGTTCTATTTTCAGGATTTCTGTTAGCCATGTTTGGCTTATTATCATCTGCGATTATGTTAGTTTTCCTTTTTTCTTCTATATTAGCAGGGTATCTTTCATACCTGACAATTAGAAACTTCAAAAGATACATAAAAGCTAATTTTATGTCAAAATTTCTCAAATGCTTTAAAGAGATAAGAAGGATAAGTGATGAGAATTCCGCACGGATATTTTCTACAAAAGAGCTTAAAGCAAGTAACCTGTTTAGTACATTTAATACAATAAAGGTTGATGATGCATTTAAAGGAAATTATAATGGTGTGGACTATAAGATTACAGAAATAAAATTAATACAAGAAGGAAGTAAAAATTCGACAACAGCATTTAAAGGTGTTATACTAAGCGTTCCTTCTAACAAAACAATAAAAGCCAACACTATTATTGCAACTAAAAGGGATATGAATATAAGAAATTATCCAACTGGAATTATTGCGTCAATCATACTTGTGCCTATACTTATATGTGAGTGGTTTTTGAGTTTAAAATTTTCTTCTGATATTGATAATTTCATTAAGCTTATTGTGCTGACAATTATAACTTTGATTATCATCTGCAGCTTTATAGAAAAACAAAAATCAATGCAGACTGTTAAACTTGAATCTACTAACTTTGAGAAACGATTTAACGTTTTTTCAAAGAATCAGGTTGAAGCCAGATATCTTCTAACTCCGACTTTTATCGAAAAATTTACCCGGTTATATACGGCTTTTGGTACAAATAAAGCTAAATGTTCTTTTTACAAAGACTTTAGCGGAAATGACAGAATTATGTTCGCAATTTCTACCAACAGGGATTTATTTGAACCGGGAAATTTATTTACTCCGATTAACGAACCTAAATACATGTTCCTATCAGACTTTACCTCAATCTTCAACATGATTGAATTCTTTAAACTTGATGAAAAGACTAAGCTATAGAGCTATTGGGCTACGTGCGTAATAAATACGCTCAACTGGTAGTTACACTAATAAGGGAGACCGGTAGTTTTTAATATTAATTCGTCGTTGAAAAGTTGTCTCCCGCCTATTGGGCTACGTGCGTAGCACTTTTACGTTTTTTATCAAGAGCATTAGTCACGTATATATTCAGGTTAGGAATACCTAAGCCCAGTACAAGTCCCGAGAACAGATATCCTGCAAGCTGTGCTGCATTTAAGACTCTTAGACGCTTTTTAGTAATCTTTTTAACGTCAGGAGCGAGTGTATCAACTTCTTTCAATAATTCTTTGAATGATTTCGCAACAGTTTTTCCAGGCATCTGTTTTGTAGTTGATTTACCTTGCTGTGCAAGAGTTTCAATAACAATCTCGTCTCTTGTTTTTAAAGAGCCATTAAAGGTTCGCTTGAACAAATTAGCGTTTTCCATTCCTTTTTTGTAGTTCATAACAGTCTTATCCAATTTGTCGGCAGCAAGTTTATTAATAATATCACCTAATACAAGCCAACTCAGGTAGCCCAGAGTATCTTTAGTAAGCACTTCTCTGAGTTCATCTTTATCGCGGGCTGAAAAAATTCTTGATATGATTGTAACGCCATATACACCTTTTAATTGGTTAACCGTAGGCATTTTTCCTGTAAACGCCATTTTATCCATAAACTTACCCGGAGCCTTCAAGAATTGAAGCGGTGACATATTAAGTGTTGCAAGTATCATACTGAAAAATGCTGCACTGCTCACTGTTTTTATGCCTTTAAAACCTGCCGAATTGTCTTTTGAACGGCCTTCCACCCCTACAAAACCGTCAGTTCCGGTTTTTAGTTTTGTCAAATACATATTAATCGGCTGAACAGAAAGACCTATTGCTGATGCGATTGCAAAACCGGCAGCGGCACGGGATTTCATAAACTTTGTCACACCTTTTATAAACGCATTGTCTTTAACAGTTTTACCTGATTTAATCTGTTCTTCAAAAGAGTATTTTACTTTATCATTATTAAAAGATTCTGACACAATATAAATATCATTTAGTAATGATTTTAAACTTGTATCACTTTTAATTTTCTTATCAGCGGATTCAAGTATGTATCTTGACTGGGCACCGGTATCTTCCGTAATCTTGTTAATTATAACATTTTTTGCATCCGGAGTTTTTTTATCCGCCCACTTATGAAATTTTATCTTGTTGTTCAGAGCTTTATCAAAATATGCAGCTGCTTCATCAATAGTATTTTGTGAAAGTTTTACAAAGCCATCTGCATCAGCTCTCGCAGAAGTAGGGTTATAAGCTTTTACTTCAGCTAACGTAGACTTAATATAATCTAACTGGGTTTTATTATTTTTCAACTGATCTGCTTTATTTTCAGCAAGAATATTTAGAGTTTCCGGCGCGGTAAATATATCATTTACATTTAACCCGAATTTTTTATTAATTCCCATTGCAATAAGAGCACCGGCAGCAGCACCGAACAAACCAATAAAGGAATCATTAACCGTTCCCATAATTTCACGTCTAAAAGTTTCTAAACCAGCAGCAGGGCCGCGCTTAATAGTATCGCTTGCTGTTCTCGGTGTCACCATAAAACAGAAGTCAACACCGTTTGCACCAATTGCCTGATTTGTTGCAAGGTATCTTAAGCCGCTGTCTACAGCGCCTTTAAAGTGAGGTTGTTGGATTGGATTTTGTTGAATTTGTACTTTCATAACTGCCTTAACGTTTATCAGCTCTGAAACCAGCTGTTAATTTTGAATATTTTACATTCAATGGAGTCAGTGTTTCAGTCTGTTCTTTATTTTCGGTTTGTGTCTGAGCATTTTCCTGAGCTAATTTCAATGCCCGTTCATGCTTTTTCTTTGTATTATGTCTGGTATAAATCGGAACTAAAATTCCTAACAATGCTAATGATACACCAATATTAGTTGCCTGACAAGCAGAACGCAAGTTAACAGCATGTTTCAATTCTTTTTCAATTATTTTAAGTTGTTCTGCATCAGGAGTTTTACCCTGTTTTTTCAATAATTCTGCGGTTTTACTTACTACTTCATCAGACGATTTGACTTTCACATCTTTAACCCAATGCCAGAATTTTTCAAAGACATTTGCATCAGCCTTAAGCGGTTTTGTATCGTTTAATAATCTAACGCCTTTTGTTTTTTCAATTAATGTTGCCGCACCTTTGTCTGCATAATCTCCGAGGAAATATAAGCCAGAGAAAGTTGCTATATCACGTACAGTAGATTCAGCTAATTCATTCTTGTCATCGGCCGCAGCCATACGGGAAGCAAAGGTTGCAGTAGAAATTACTCTTGCCTGATCCATTGTAGGGAACATGCCCTTGAACTCAAGCATTCCGAGCGTTGGTTTTTTCATCATTGATAGCAAAGATACACCAATCATTGAAGATATTGAAATAATTTTTTGTTTCAACAAACCTTCTTTAGCTGCCGGATCTTGTTCTATATTATCTTTTCCCTTTGCAAAGTCATCATAAATAGGTGCACCTTTAACCCCGGAAACTTTTCCTGTTATCCATCGGTTAATATACTGCATAGAGATAGCAAGCGGCAGGATAACTGCAAGCCCGAGTCCGCTTTTTGCTCTAACAAGGTTTTTACTCTTTCTGGCAAAATCTTCTATTGTTCCATGACTTCTTGATTGAAATCCTTTAAAGAATTTGACAGAATCAACAAGCATTCCGTTTACAGAAGAGGCTTTTACTTCATTTTTTATACCTGCAATTTTAACATTTTCTGCGACGCGTGTCTTATCAACAATTTCTGCAGAAATCTTTTTAACTTCTTTTCCTAAGTCCTTATTAGACTTGTTAGAACGTGAAAGTTCTGCCAGCCTGTCCGCATATTTATCCAGCTCTTCTGCTGATAAAGCATCTTCTTTAAATACAATTTTTTCTTTGCCTTCAAAACCTTCAATATCACCTAGAATATTCCTCAAGGCATCCTTAACTTTATCAGAAGAGGCTGATTTATTATAATATTCTTTTGCCTCATTTATCAGTGAGCTGTCAGCCCAGCATTCAGACATATCAATTTTTTTGCCAAGTCCGCCCATAGTAGAGCCATTCAGCATTTTAGCAAACCCGAGAGTAATAAGGCTCGGAATAAGACAGTTAACTACAAGCCCGGAAGATTCTCTTCTAAAGGCCTCAAATCCTGCAAACCAGTTGGTCATAGATTCAACTATCGTTCTTGGCAAAATCGCAGAAAGCATATCCACTACTGCAACATTAACCATAGGCACTTTTTCGCAATACTGAATACCTTGCAGCAAAAGATTACCGCCCCCCTTGAAATTTGGAGTCTGTCCTTCTTTCTTATTCTTGCGGGCTTCTATGCTATTTATTCTGCTAGTTGTATCTACACCAATTTTGTTTATCATACACATATACTTCTTGATATACAAACCAATTATATCAACTACATATTAATTTAAAAGCCGGACAAAATAAAAATTGCTATCTGGTTAAAGATTGTAAAGGAAATGTAAAGATGAATTTTTGAATATTTTTTTTGTATAAGGAAACTTTTATTTAAATTAACCAATTTAGCATAATTGTTTAATAAATGATTACAAATGATTTATTAAATTATCTCAATTTTT
>UNSK01000051.1 GCA_900552525.1 Candidatus Gastranaerophilales bacterium
TAATTCTTTAAAAGAAACTTTAAAATATTTGAAAAATCATGCAAATAAAAAATCTGCAAAAGCGCCTGTTCTAGGTGAATTATGGAATATTTTCTCTTCAAATAATGAGGCCTCTGAAAAAAATCCATATAAAGGTGAATTGTATGATTTTGAAATAGATAAGAATGCAAAAAACATTTTTGCAGCGTAAAAAGACTTCTCCTCAAAAGGCGCAGCTGGTATACCAGCTGCGCCGCCTCGTTATATTTCAACTTTTACTATTACTTTTTTAACGCTCAATTTGTTGTCTGGAGTTAAAGACGGCTGGTGTGCATCCTGTGGATAAAATACGAGGAATTCACCTTCTTCCAGTGTCTGGTATGAACTGCATATATTGCAATGAAGAAACTCAATATCTTTTTCTTTATCGTATTCTTTATCCGTTGTACAGTTTAAATAATCTGTTACTCCGACTTTTTCAAGTCCTTTTATCATATATTGAATATCTGCATATCTTCTATGCGCTTCATATGGGGCGTCATCTTTTGTAATGTAGCTTTGAACATTTGCAAAGATTTTTTCGCCGTCAATTAAATATCTGCCATCAGGGATATTTAGTAAATCATTATTTTTAAGCCATTCAAATCCCTGTTTTAGTCTTTCTGAAATTCCGTAGTAAGTATCTGCATTTGTTAGTTTATCTTTTATCATCGTATTACCTTTCTAATATTAACTTAATAAATCTTAACAAATTAATACAAAAAAGGCAATTTATATTTAATAAATTACTTTATATTAATGTAAGGTTAAAAGGTTATTTTAAAATTACACAGGTTAGTAAAAGTTAGGTAGGTTCACTATGTTAATGGCATTCTGGGAAGTCCAGAGATTAACACGCGAAATAAATTACTTGGAACGGCAGGCAATGGAAACCCGCAACCGACTTTCGAATTATCAAAAGTATGCGAGTGTTCTGGGCGGTTCAAGTGTTATGACAATGAACAACATTGCCGGAATTTCTGCCGAACTTTTACCGAGAGCGTCAATGTTTGCACAATTCTCTAATCAAGCAAGTTCAATGAGTGCAATGCAAAATCTTCAAACAATGAAGATGATGGGACAGGTGCCTTGGACTGGTAATGCTTTAGCTCAGTATCAAATAGAGATGAGTGCATTTGCTAAGTTTAAAGAAGAGTCTATGAAGGCTCTTAAACAGCAGGAAGTTCAAATTCTTAATGAAAAGGAAAAAGAAATCCAGCTGGAAATGAATGAAATTGAGCAGCGACTTAAGATGAAGCGTGCGTACCTTGAGTCTGTAAAACAACAGGCTGCTGAGGATGCAAGAAACAGCGCTCCTAAGTTCGGGCTCGGATAACAAGACTATTTAACTCTAAAAACTTATAGTGTGTAGAAAAATAGTGAAGTGTATACCTATTAACTTAATAATTCCCCTCGCCTCTCATCCAAGAGGCTTTTTTTTTGCAATGTTTTGCTTGACAACTATACTAAGCCAGTATATAATAATTATATAAGGATATGTTGTACAATATGCAAAGTTTTGTCGAATCAATATTTGTAAAGGTTTTAACCCTTTGCCCTGAAACCCTTGTGGCTGTAGGGGGGGGGGGCTAAACCCCTTATTTTACAGGCCTTTTTAAGTGAGGTGTTAAAATGAAAATTAACACCAATCTTTCAAGTTTAATAGTTCAATCGAGTTTAAAATCTTCTACGAATGGTTTAAATATTGCCATAGAGCGAATGACTAGTGGTTTTAGGATAAACCACGCCAAAGACAATGCTGCAAATTATTCAATAAATACAAAATTATCAACCAAAATAAGTGCCTATCAAGTTGCAGAAGAAAACGCTATGATGGGGTTGGATATGGTGCAGACAGCCGAGTCCTCTTTGAGTCATATTAGTGATGGTCTTTCACGTTTGCGCGCGCTTGCAACTCAGGCTCAAAACGGCACTTATGGGGATAAATCACTTGACGCAATCAATGCAGAAGCTAATTCACTTGCAACAGAAATCAATCGCATTTTTAAAACGGCAACATATAATGGCAAAAAGCTTCTGGATTCATATAAGGCTGAAATTCCGGACGATATCGGATGTCAAGTAGACCTCACTCCAAAATATAATGGTTTTATAGAAAATCCAATAGATTATTCAGAAGCTGAAGTTGCTGCAATGACTTCTTTAGCCGGTGTTGATGAAACATCAGCAATTTCTGCCGGTCAATATTCTATATCCAGCGCAGAAGAACTTGCAAAATTAGCAAGAATGACAAATTCCGGACTAATTACTGGCGGCGAATTTGTTCTGGCCTCGGATATAGATTTATCAGCTTATTCTGCGGGGGCAGGGTGGACACCTATTGGTACATATGCAAATGATTTTCAAGCAAATTTTAGTGGGAACGGGCATACAATAACCAATTTACGTATTAACACAAATCAGAAGTTTTTCGGCTTATTTGGTAGAATTAATGGAGCCGATATTAAGAATGTTGGTCTGGTCAACTGTAATGTAATTAACACTGGAACTGATTGGAATCATGCGTATATTGGAACTCTGGTAGCAAGTACTGAGGCAGGTACAATTGAAAATTGTTTTTCAACAGGTATAGTGAATGGTTCTGTATGCGTTGGCGGATTAATTGGAGCTACACACCAGACTACAACCAAAAATTGTTATTCTGAATGTAATGTAACCGGTGTTGAAAATGTTGGTGGATTAATAGGTAATCCTGACGGAGCTGGTAATCACGTTGTAAATTGTTTTGCCTCTGGTACTGTAAAAGGAAATAAAAATGTTGGGGGACTTCTGGGCTGTATATCTTCAAGGGTTGAAAATTGTTATGCATCGGGTGCTGTATCTGGAAATGAAAGTGTTGGAGGATTAGTAGGTATGGGCTGGAGTTCATATAGGATTATCAATTCTCATAGCACAGGCAGTGTGAATGGTAAATTATATACAGGCGGGCTTGTTGGATGGAGAGGGAATGCAGGCATTACATCAAACTGTTATGCTTCCGGTAATGTAAACGGCGAAAAATATACAGGTTCTGTATTTGGCTGTATAGAACTAACCCAGGGAAGAATTCAAGAATTTATCAATGTGCATGGTTATGGAGAAGTTTCTGGTACAGAAGCTGTTGGAAGCTTTGCCGGAGGTGTATGTGTAAAAAAAGATGGAACATTGTACGGAGGGATTAGTATAACAGGATGTACTGTTATTAATCAAAATAATATTCCGCTGGTAGGTAATTTTCTTGAGCTCAATGGTTCCGTTTATTCAAATTTAGATTCTTATGACATGTCAGCCTGGTTAGCAGGAGTGTCAACAATTTATCTTCCTCCGGAAGAAACAACTTTGCAGGTCGGTATAAACTCGGATGCTAGTTCTTCTATAACATTTAATACCACTGTTGAATATGGTTCATTTGATTTGTTATATGGTTTAAAAATGGAAGATGCCGGAACTCTTGAGCTTTTAGATTCAATAATTAAGCAGGTAAACGAGAAACAGACTGAAATCGGAGCTGTCCAAAATCGTTTAGAAAGTGTTCTTGAGCAGGTTGGTATTGCATATGAAAATTTGGTTTCAACTCAATCAACAATCCGTGATGCAGATATCTCAAAAGAGAGCAGTGCTTATATCAGAAACCAAATATTGCAGCAAGCAAGTGCCACTCTACTTGCAACGGCTAACCAAACTCCTGCTATAGCATTGCAGCTATTGTAAAAATTTTTCTCCGAAGCGCTACCACCAGTAAGGATGTCTGTAATATCTCGGATAAAAGCTGTTATAACGCGACCACTGAATTAAATTTTGTTCTTCTAATAACATATTCTGGCGTACAAGCTGACGAATCTGAATTTCTCGCTGTTCTGCTTCCTCCCTGCGCGCCTGCTCGGCAGCAAGTGTGGCATCCAGATGTTCCTGAGTATCATTCAAATCTTTGAAACACGCTGCAAGATTAGAGCCGCTATATCTTTTAATGCAGTCATTAGCGGTTTCGAAAAATTCACTCTGGCGTCTGTCCCAGTAAGTAATGTCTCCGGATAAGAGATTTTCGTTTCTGCTTTTTACTTTGAACCAGTCTGGTTTTTTACAATAAGAAGTAATTTTTTTATATGCTTCATCAATTCTTTTTTGTTCTAATGGTGCAGTTAAATCATTGATTTTTACTATCATTGATGAAAGATTTTGTGAATAAAATATTTGTTTTGCTCTGTATAAATTAATTAGTTTTTCGTCATTATTTGTTGTAGCATAGGCTACTTTCATATAGTTATCCGGATTCCCTGGGTCAAGCTTAACAAGAATCTTTGCTGCTGTATAAGCCTTTTGAGGATTTTTGGTGATGTTATAAATTGAATATAAAAGTTCCTGCGCAGCCAAATAAACACTGTCATTTGGTGGAATCTTTCCTGCATAATTCTCTGCATTCTTTAAATCCTGCATATAGTAGTAATTTTGCGCCATTTGAAATCTTGCCCACATATTCTGATTTATATAAGGGTAAAGATAATTGTTAGAGCTGATGTAATCTCCATTCTGTGAATAAAGTATTCCGAGTCTGTAATCTTTCGAAGCTTTCGGAAAAATATTAGTTTTATCAAGTTCTACAAGCTTTTTAGCATATTCTAAGGCAGAATGGAAATCTTTACTGTCAGTATAAATATAAATTAATCTTGCAATATTGGGCAGGTAATCTGGCATGAGCTTTTCAGCTTTTTTATATTTACCCTTCTGCATATACTTTTCATTTTTAAGAATTTTTTTGTACTCTTTATCTTTTGCAGACACAGAAGGTATAAATTTTACATTTAGATTCTCATCAAATTCATAATACTTTGTATAATCTGCTAAACAACAGGTTATAGAAAATATAAACAATGCAAAAATTAAAACCGCTTTCCTCATACAACTCCAAGTGCTTCTTTATACGCAGAAAGACATTTTAGTGCAGTAGATTTAGGAATGCATTCAACACCAAGAGCATCTGCAATATGTCTAACATTATATGAAGCAGAAACTATTACTACCTTTGTATTAATATAACGACTGAATGTTTTAATTTGTTCAACAAGCCACTCGCCTGCAAATTTGGGCTCATAATTATTTTCCATCTGCAAGTCAGTAATTATAATGTCAAGAGGTTCTTCCTGCAAGAGAATATTATAGGCTTCTGATGCGCATTCTGCTGTTTTAATTTCAATATCAGAGCCGAACAATTCATACATAATATTAGAATTGTAATCACGCCAGCCCTTTACATCATCAACAACTAAAATTTTTTTCATTTTCTTAAAACATCTGCTCCATCTAAATAAACAAAGTCCGGTACAAATCCTTCTCCGCAATTAATGACAATAAGAACTCTCAGACATTTTTGCAGACTGTTTGGAACATCAAGCTCATTAAAGCACATCATTGGTACATTTTTCCATTTGAGATTAACTCTAGCATACTTAGCAGGAAAATCTGCGTTTAAATCATTTGTTAAAGTAAATATCGCATGTGATATTGTATCAATTTCTATGTTATTTTTCTTTACCATTTCTGTAAGCAGTTTAATAGTTGCTGCTCCAATCGCTTCTGGACTGTTTTCTTCAACTGTTATTGCGCCTCGTATTCCCTTTGAAATCATTTTCTACACCTCATTTAAATAAAATAATGCTGCAAGAGTAGAAGCAGTAAGGGCTATTCCGCTTTCCTCCTGCTCTTTAAGCCAGTTTCGGATATTGTTTTTGTCAACCAGTACTCTGTTAACAATAACTCCGCCGTCACTTACAGGTTTTTTAATAATATTATATTCATTAACATAAGCAATTGCTATTGTTACTGTTTCAGATATACATCCTGGTGAACTTGCTGTTTTTCGAGTTTTAATTTCGAGCCTGTCTGCTTTTAACCCTGCTTCTTCCATAAGTTCTGCATTAATAGCCTCTTCAATAGTTTCACCTATTCTTTCATCTCCGACAAGACCGGCAGGAAGCGCTATTGAATATTTTGCAATCCCCTCGGCCTGTAGAGGAGGTCTTTCTTCTATCAAAAATAGTACTTGCTTATTATTAATCAATGGTAAAATAACAACAACATCTTTTGCATTTGGTCTGTGAGCATAAACCCAATCATTACCGGATTTGGACTTAGTACTCTTTAGCTGAAGATATTTTGTATCATATAAAAGCATATGCTATTCTCCGTAGTGTAAATTAATATTCATTACTGCCGGTAATTTAATGGTGAATTCTGTAAAATTTCCTTCTTCGCTTTCTACTGATAATTCGCCGTTATGCGATTTAATTATCTGCAGCGCAAGGTAAAGCCCCAGACCGGTGCCTATTTTACGAAATTTTTTAGCGGCAGAGTAATATTTGTTAAAAATCTTATCAATATCTGTTTTCGAAATTCCGGCTCCGTAATCTTTTACTTTTATTACAATATATTGCGGAATCTCACCAATACTTACTTCAATAGGAAAATTAGGCTCACCATAAGAAATTGCGTTCTGAATGAGATTTTTTATAACACGTTTAAGTTGTATTCTATCAGCGTAAACTCTTATATCTCTTTGCTGTATAAATTCTAAAGTATTATTTGTCTTTTGTGCTATAGGCTGCATCTCTTCAATTATCTCTTTGATAAAACCTTTAAGCAATATATTCTCTTTGTAAAGTCTTATGTTCCCATCTCTGACCTTATATGTTTCAAGAACTATCTGCACAAGGTCTATGAGTTCTTTGTTAGAAGTCTGCATATTTCTAAGTGCGATTTCCTGCTTTTCTGATATCGGGCCGAAATTCTGATTTAGGAAAAGCTCTAACATATTTGTTTCGGCAATTATTGGAACTTTTAAGTCATGGGTGAGGGTTGCAACAAAATCGTCCTTTAAATTTTCGAGTTCACGTTGGTCTGTAACATTTTTTATTATTATAATAAAACGTCTTTTTTTATCCTCAAGCTTTAACTCCATTGAACTTGCTGTAAAGTTAGAAAATTTGTCATTAATTATAAAGATATCTTCATTTTTAAGTGTTTCAATTTTGCTTCTATTTTGCAGTTCAATATAATCAGTAAGCGGAGTATTAAGAAGTTTCTTGCCTTCAACATTAAACCACTCACTAATTTTAGGGGTTGCTCTAAGTATTTTGTAGTTTTCATCAATGACAATCAAGCCATCTGATAGGGAGTTAATAACTGCTTCCAGAAATTTGTTTTGTCTGTGTAATTCGTTCTGATACTCAACAATCATTTTTTCTCTGTCATAAAGAGTTTCAATCATTCTGTTAAGACTTTCTGCCAGAGGACCCGAATTTGGTAAGTCCATTTTTTCTATTTTTTTTGTAAGATCTCCGTAACGTATAGAATTTACAGTCTTTGTTAATATCCCGAAATAGTCATTAACTTTTGTCCACTTTTTTCCGGCTTTTCTGGCAGAAATAAATAATACAATAAGTGTTATCAGTACAAAAAGGTTTAAAACGTGTACATAAAATGCACTATTGTCACCTAAAAAATAATTTAACACTTCCAGAAGCATGCCTACTTGTCCTATTTCGATTTTTTATGATACAATTATAACAGAATTTGGGAGAAAATGAAAAAGATTACGGGAATCATATTAGGAATATTTTACTGGGTGAGTGCATACGCTTGTTATGCAGCAGATAAATTTGATGTGCTTCCTGATTTGCCTGAACCGCTTGCAAGTGCTGCACAGGCTTCTTCTGTGACTACAACCGATACTGTAAATACAGTTGCAACGCAGTCTGTAGGACAAGAACCTAACTTTATTTCTATGATTTTTTCTCTTGTTTTTGTAATTTTACTTATATATGCAACAGGTATTTTGTACACAAAACTTAACAAATTTGGGGTAAAGGCTTTAAAAAGACAGGTTGGTGACAATTCAGACTCTCAGGTAGCAGTTATTTCTACTACGCCTTTAGGCGCAAATAAGACTCTTCATGTAGTAGAATTAGGCGGAAAGAGAATGCTTATAGGAGCATCTGCTAATTCTATACATCTCATAAAAGATTTAGGTAATTATCCTCCTTGTGAAATTGAAGAAGGTGAATATTCAAAAATAGAAATTCCTAATATTAGAATACCAAAAATAGAAATCCCGAAGATTGAAATACCTGGTTTTACAAAAGTTGTTTCAAGGGACAAAAAAGTCGAAGATATTGTTGAAGAGCCGGAAGATAATGATGAATTTGAAATCTCTGAAATTTATGAAGAAGAGAATCCGGATGGAATAATAGATAAACTTTTCCATACAGCAGCGGAGGAGTCAAAGGCAGCAGAACCGCAGGAAGAACTGGAACATAAGGTCGATCCTGACGAATTTGCGCTATATAAAAAATATTTATAAACTGTGTGTGTTTACGGGGGGTTGATGGATAGAAAGTGTGTAAAAATTGCAAATAAAATGGTTGGTGACGGTTATCCTTGTTTTATTATTGCTGAAATTGGCATAAACCATAATGGTTCTGTTGATTTAGCTAAAAAAATGATTGATATCGCGGTAACTACCGGATGTGATGCTGTTAAGTTTCAAAAACGGACTGTTGATATTGTATATACAAGAGAAGAACTTGCAAAAGAACGTCATAGTGTTTTCGGGAACACAAATGGTGATTTAAAAAGAGGTCTGGAGTTTGGAGAAGAAGAGTATAGAGAAATTGATGATTATTGCTCCCGGCATGGAATTTTATGGTTCGCTTCTTGCTGGGACATACCATCAATAGATTTTATGGAAAAATTCAATGTTCCGTGTTATAAGATTGCGTCGGCATCACTTACGGATGATGCATTGTTAAAACATGCAAAATCTAAAGGTAAACCAGTTTTGCTATCAACCGGCATGAGTTCAATGGAACAAATTCGCCATGCCGTTTCTATTCTTGGCGAAGAAAATCTGGTACTTTATCACTGTACTTCTACATATCCATCTAATGCAGAAGAAACTAATCTGCGTGTAATAGAAACTTTTAAGAAAGAGTTTTCTTGTCCGGTGGGATATTCAGGGCATGAAAGAGGTGTAACTCCTTCTGTGCTGGCTGTAGCGCTAGGTGCAAATTCAGTTGAAAGACATATTACAACAGATAGAACGAATTGGGGGTCAGATCAGGCTGCGAGTCTTGAAATGGCAGGACTTTATCATATGGTAAGAGATATAAGACAAACTCCTATGCTTCTTGGAGATGGAATAAAAGTTGTTTATAAACGTGAGTTACCAATTATTGAGAAATTAAGACGAGTATGATTGTTTTACCTGAAAGTATAAAATTTGTTATCACTGATTTTGACGGAATTGTGACAGATAATTGCGTTTATATCGGCGCAAATGGCGAAATGTCCAGAAAGCTGAATTTTAAGGATGTAATGGGTTTTTCTATACTTAGAAAAAACGGGTATAGGATAGGAATTATATCCGGTGAAAAGAATTCTGCTATCGAAATAATTTCTAAAAAGTTTAATGTAGAAGAGGTGCATCAGGGAATCAGGGTTAAGATTGATGTAATCAAATCTATTGTTGAGCGTTATAACCTATCAGAAGAAGAGTTTGTCTATATCGGTGATGATATCAATGATTATGACTCATTAACTTATGCAAAGTACAGAGTAACGGTTCCGGATGCGGTTGATAAAATTAAAAATATCAAAGATATTCAGATTACAGAAGCAAGAGGCGGCGATGGGGCATTCAGAGAAGTGGTAGATGCTCTTATGAGTACGTCCGTTGATTGCAAACATAAATTTTAATAATTTCCTGATACAATTTCCCGGCTTGATTGTCGCCTTTTTCAAGTTTATTCGTTGCTTCAGCTATTAATTTTAAACATTCTTCTCTGTCATACTTGTTTAAAATTTCAGGCTGGGTATTTATGTGGTCTTTGATTTCATGTAAAGATTTTAATAAATCCTCAGGATTATCGATAAATATTTCTTTATCAAGTATTAATTTTGCAGCAGCAACTTTCGCAAAATGTTCCCATTTCTTGTCGAGAGAAACACCAATTTGCTTATCAAAATCTATTTCTGGATGTTCTGACTTATATGTTGTTTCAGCTTTATTCCATTGTTTTGGGGGTAAGGTTGCTTTATCAAACTTATATAGCATTTGATATTTTATATCATCATTGGATGGTGTCTTGCCATATTTTACAGCGCTTTTTAATTCTTCTTCAAGGAAAGATAACTCTGTAGCAGCTTTAGAGTCTTGATTACAATTCTCTGTAACTCTTTTAATATGAGCTTTATTAGCATCAATCATTTTGACAATCTCTTCTTTTGACTTAGGAGTGTATTGTTTCTTTAGTGCTTCTTTGTCGTAGTTTTCTCCTTTGCTGTCAAGCTCTTTGCAGGCATCTTCAAAGGCTTCCTTATAATCGTCTTCTGTAAGAGTAGACAGGTCGTATATTTCTTCTAGTTTTTCATGAGCTTCTCTGTATCTAACATCAACAGCTTTTCCTAGTGTAGCAGCGCCTGCTGTGCCTAAAAGCCCGAGTGAAAAAATAGTTCCTAGAACAGCTGGATCTTCAATAGGATTAGTTTTAGCAGGTTGTTCTGTTTTTATTTCATGTTTTTCTGGAGAAGGTTTTACAGCTGTTTTTACTAACATCCCGCCAGAAATAGCAGTAGTAAAAGCCAGAGGTAATATAGCTTTAGAAAATCTGGATTTAATCATACAAACACTTCCTTTTTTCTTATTTAAAACAAATGAATAAAAAAAATTGCTTATTAATTTACAAAACTTAAAAAATATATATTTTTGTAATAGAATGTAACTGGAGAGGTGTCCGAGCGGTTTAAGGTGCAGAACTCGAAATTCTGTGGACAGCAATGTTCCGTGGGTTCGAATCCCATCCTCTCCGTTTTTTGTGTCTAATAAATAACATTATAATTTCTTTTAAAAACTTATTAGTTAAAATGTTATTATCATAATTGTAATAATAATTAAATTATATCACACTTTTCGGGTATTGTGAACCCCTTCATTTTTTGTTTGTTATAATTCGTCGATTTTTTAGAATCCAATATCTACAATATATTTCGCTTCTGTCTAACATAACATTTTAACTATTTTGTTATGGCTCCAGTAGGCACAATGCATACACCCCATTTTAGCAGGAATAAGACAGAATGGATATCTTTGTTCAAAAACTTCATACACAAAATAAAAATCAAACCTCCAAAGAGAATAATACATTCGTTACTTTATTAAAAATTTTATTTGGAGTAGGTATCGGCACGCGTAAATACGGTGTTGTCGATACCTTTTCTTTAACTGCACTAATCAATCAAATATCTATCAGGTGAGGCAATGACAATATCATTCAGCGGATTGGCGTCCGGTTTAGATACATCTTCTTGGGTAGAATCGCTTGTAGCACTAAAACAAGCGAAGATAGACACGCTTGAAGAAGAAAAAGAAACAGTATTACTATCCAAAGAAACACTTGATAATATTAAATCC
Organism: Candidatus Gastranaerophilales bacterium; assembly: GCA_900552525.1. Taxonomy (GTDB): domain Bacteria; phylum Cyanobacteriota; class Vampirovibrionia; order Gastranaerophilales; family Gastranaerophilaceae; genus CAG-196. The sequence goes on from UNSK01000051.1 coordinate 11,480, forward strand.
TTTTTTACGTCTTTCCGCTCAATGATAGAAAAAGTAACAGATGCACAATTTGGTGTAGCATCAATGGATTTATTTGCTCAGAACCTTGCTACCTCAAGTGACTTAGATATTTTAACAGCCTCAGCAACAACAGAGGCAGAAGAAGCCAGATATAATATAAGTGTTGATACTCTTGCAACAAATACACAGCTTAACAGCAGCTATTCATACGTTACGACCCAGACCATTACTCAAACAGCAACCAGCGACTCTAAACTTGAAAACCTCGGGGTTAATGCCGGCAGAATTGGAATTACTGTAAACGGGGTTGAAAGAAATGTTAATATTTCAGACAATGAAACAATCCAAAGTTTTATTGATAAACTTAAAGAGATTGGTGTAGATGCAAGTTTTAACAGCACGACCGGAGTTTTTACAGTTAATCTTGATACAGCTGATATTAACGATTACGATAATACAGGAATTGTTAATGCACTTCATCTGATAGGTGTTAATGAAGGGTATACGAGTGATAAACTTCAGATTGAGAAAACAGAAACTGTTTATGAATCAGCAGATGAGAGCTCTCTACTTAATGAGTTAAGCTCTGGTGTTAAGATTATCGGTACACAAAATGTAATTGTTCAGAATACAAATGGTGAAAACTATACGATTGAGGTTGATGCATTTACAACTCTTGGAGAATTTTTGACAGCTCTGGAAGATACAGGATTGAATGCGAGTATTAAGAATGGAGTCGTGGAGATATCAGGCGGTAAAATAACCGGCGGAACTTATGATGCTGTTAAAGCTCTCGGGTTGTCAGAGGATCCATATACTGCAATGACAACGGGTAATCCATTGACAGAAACCGTTGTTGAAGCAGAAATTGTAACTCTTGAGACAAGGCTTGTAGATGATTTAAAAGTAAGAGCCGGTTATCTTGAAGTTACCGATGCAGACGGCAGCAAGTTTTATGAAAAAATATACCATGGGCAGACATTAGGAGATTTAATGTCTGATTTGGGAAATCTTGGTATTAACACAAAATTGCGTGATGATGGTGTGCTTGAAATCACCGGGGGAGCATTTGCGACATTATCTGACGATAGAGTACAAGAGCTTATTGATAATGGCACAATAAGAGAAACAGATGACA
>UNSK01000052.1 GCA_900552525.1 Candidatus Gastranaerophilales bacterium
GAAGAGTTTTTGTGTCAAGAGTGCAGGATGAGTGGTTTCCTGAACCGAAGAGGGATGCAATGCCGCCTACATAACATTTTAGATAAATGTTATGTTAAATTTTAAGCTAATTAGGAGTTTTACTAATGCTTTATACTGTGTAAACTTTTGTAACAAAAAATTTTTAAAAGCTAAAGTTTTGAAAAAATATGCCGTTAACAATACTATAAAGAATACATTTTATCTATTTTGTATTCTAATCGGAAAAGCGATATTTTATAAGAGTCCAAACAGCCTGAACTCCATCTTTCCAGGTTATTTTTTTACCTTCTTCATTTTTTCTTGCATTATAAGAAATTGGCACTTCCATAAACCTGACATTACGTTTTAAGACCTTTGCCGTAATTTCAGGTTCAAAATCAAACCTGTTAGACTTAATAGAAATTCCTTTAATAACATCTGCCCTAAAAGCTTTGTAGCAGGTTTCCATATCTGTCATATAAGTTCCATAAAGAACTCTTGTCATTAAAGTCAAAAATACGTTTGCAAGATAGCTTAGAAGCAAGAAATTACCGTTATTACGTGTATCTGCTAGTCTTGAGCCATAAACGACATCGGCTGAATTAGTTGCAATAAGATGTACTAGAGGTTTGTAATCTTTCGGATTATACTCCAAATCAGCATCCTGAATGATAATAACATCCCCCGTAGCAGCCATAAGCCCAGTGCGAAGCGCAGCACCTTTACCCATATTACGCTGATGATAAAGTACTTTATATGGTAGTTGAGAATATAATTCTTTTGTACCATCAGTTGAAAAATCATCAATTAAAATAATTTCTTTTTCCAGACCAAAATCAACTTCTTCTATACGCTTGATGATTTCTAATAATGAATTTTTCTCATTATAAACAGGTACAAGTATTGTAATTTTATTCATTTCTCCTCCATTATTTAAATATTACTTGTCTGGCAGGTAATTTTATTATATTATTATACAATAAACAGAGAGGGTGAAATGACTTTAGAAAATTTTATTTATGAGTCAGTTTCAGAAATACTCAATGGCGGGGATGAAGAAGTAAAAAAAGATATAGAAAAACACAAAGAAATATATAAAGATGATACAGCAATATGCTTTAGCTTATTGGCTCTTGGAGCATTTTTAAACAAAGATAACCAGAGTTTTTATCAGTTTATGAATGATGCGGCTTTTCTTGTAGATCAGTCAGCGGATGCTATTACAAAAATTTTCCATGAAATGATTTTAGGCTTTGTTAACTTCAGCGAAAAAAACACAACCCTCTATGCTATTAACTATAACAAAGCAAGAAAACTTTCTATTAAAAGTCAAAAAACTGAATTTTTTGAAAGAGTTAATAAACTTCTAAAATGTCCGCCGATTAGTCATTACAGCAATCATAATCAGACAAAGGATCCATTAATTGCACTTGTAAATATAGGTCAGGCTGTTGCAGCTGAAAAGAACATTGATTTGTTAATTAAAACAATCGCAGAAGAAACTAAAACAGCGTTGAATGCTGATAGATGCACTATTTTTATGTATGACAAAGAGAATAACGAACTTTATTCCAAAGTCGCAACAGGACTTGACACTAAAGAGCTGAGAATACCTGCTGATAAAGGACTTGCCGGTCATGTTGTACAGACGGGAGAAACAATAAACATAAAAGATGCTTATAATGATAAGCGATTTAACCCGAATGTTGATAAAAAGACAGGTTATAGAACTAAAACAATATTATGCATGCCTATAAAGAATTTTAATCAGGAAATTATTGGTGTTTTTCAAGTATTGAACAAATTTGATGAGTATTTTACGCCCGATGATGAAGATTTGCTTATTGCAATTGCATCCAGTGCAGGTATTTCATTAGAAAATGCACAGCTATTTGAAAGACAAAGAAAGCTTCTTGAAGAACAGAAAGTAGTGCTTGACAGTTTCATTGAAACTCTTGCCACATCTATTGATGCGAGAGATAAAATTACATCAGGTCATTCATCCCGTGTAAAAATGTATTCATCTCTTATAGCTCAGGAATTCGGGATGGAGAAAAATGATTTGTACATCTTAGAAAAAGCTGCTGCTCTGCATGATATTGGTAAAATCGGAATAAGAGATTCTGTTCTTCAAAAAGAAGGAAAGCTGACTCCGGAAGAGTACAAGCATATTCAACAGCATGTAGAAATTACACATCACATTTTAGAAAAAATTCATATGTCAGAAGATTTTAAACAGATTACTGAAATAGCCTGTTCGCATCATGAAAAATTTGACGGAACTGGATATTACAGACATCTAAAAGGTGAAGAAATTCCATTTGGTGGAAGAATATTAGCAGTATCTGATGTTTTTGACGCAATTACATCAAAAAGACACTACAGGGACAAAATGCCTATTGAAAAAGTTATTGACATTATAAAAAATGGGGCTGGGTCGCATTTTGACCCGCTGGTTGTCGATAAATTTCTCGATATTAAGCTCAGCAAAATAGTTGGAGTTTTCATCACAGAAAACCATATGGTTATTGATAAAGAAGATTTAGTAACATTAGAAAAATATAACCTACTTGATTTATATTACTCAATAGTAAATAATTGTAGTAACAAGCTATTGCAAGTATTTAATAAATATTATGTAGGAGTAGATTTAGAGCACGAATAAAATGTTAAAACAAATAATTATATCAGCATTAATACTTACAACAGCAGCCTCAGTTTATGCGGAGGAAGTCAAACCGCTTAAAGTTAAGGCAGAAACTAACGTTGCCAATATGGATATGGTAATCAAGGATAACTTTGTCAAAGCAAAGTATGCATCTGCAGAAAACAGGTTTGCTCAGAGCAACGTGAAAGCTTCTTATGATGATTTTAATGACCTTATACAGAGGACTTCACATGATGATTATGTATTTCTTGTATATGGTATAAAAATGGCTGAGTATGGTTTCTTTGATTTATCTGATACCTTAATCAATAAGCTTGATATAAATAATTTTACGGCATCTTATATTAAAGACATAAAAAAATATTATTATCCGTCTGCAATGGTGAGCCAGAAAGATTTGATATATCTTGCCGATGCGTATTCTAATATTATGTACAACAATATGGCAATCGAAACGACATCGGAACTTTTAAACAGTACGCAGGCTGCTGACAGTGATTACAAAAATTATTTGATTTCACTGGGGTATTACAAATCAAACAATCTGCAGCAGGCGTTAAAATACATAAATAATGCAATTGTTCAGAATGATACTAATGTTAATTATTTATCACTTAAAGCTAAAATTCTGGCAGATTCTAATAAACCGAAACAAGCACTAAAAGTTCTGGATAAAATAAAAAAGACAGATTTTCAAACAGTTGATTTCCAGAGAAAAGTAAGATCAGTTGAAGAATATATTCTATATAAAACAGCCAAGGCAGAACCTCTAAAAGATTACCATCTTGCATATTATTACCACTTGCAGGAAAAGAGCCTCCTTGCCACTAAAGTACTTCAATCGGCGATTTTACAGGCTAAACAATACAGCCCGCTTATATTCTCACTGTTAGGTAAAATTTATTATGAAAATGATGAGCCGTTAAAGGCTCAGGAATTCGCCTCTCGTGCATTCAGAGAGGATAGGGATAATTATCTTGCAGCAATAACACTTGCTGATTTAAGCTATGATAACCGAAAGTACAGCGAAGCCTTAAAATATTACCAGAAAGCAAAAAAATTAACTAAGGATGCAGAACCTTCTGTTGGTATGGCTAAATCATATCTTGCACTGGAAAAAGATAAAAAATCTAAAAAGATGTATGAAAAGTTATTGAAGAAATATGAGTCAAACGAAGAATTACTGGTTGATTCACTTCAGGTTTTCCCGCAAAAAGCTGATTATTATCTTCCAAAGGTTGCTTCAATAGATATTTCTAACAATGATATCTGGTTAGGCTTGGCTAATCTTGCTATTAGGGACAAGAATTTTACAATGGCTACAACTTACCTTAATAATTCTTATTATATAGACGCAAATAACTTTAAATATTATTATTATCTAAGTCTTGTACTTAGAGCTAAAGGTGATATAGAACTTGCAAATCAGTCTTTAATCAAATGCTCAAGATTAAATTCTGATTATGCATCAGATGTAAATCCGGGGCATAGCGTGTATGAAGAGTAATATTTTAATTGTAGAAGATCATGAACTAACAAGATTTGGACTTAAAACGGCATTTGAATCCTGTGATTTTATTGATAAGATCTACGAGGCAGAATCTGCTGAAAAAGGTTTAGAAATTGCGACTGAGCAAGAAATAAATTTAATTATTATGGACTTAGGTCTTCCTGGCATGAATGGGATTGAAGCTACAAAACGCATCAAAGACCTGAACAAAGATACTAAAATCGTAATACTTACATCGCATAATGATGAGCAGGAAGTATTAAACAGCTTAAAAGCAGGAGCCAATGCGTATTGTTCAAAAGAGATTAATCCAAAACGGCTTATTCAGGTTGTTCAATCAGTTTTAGACGGCGCAGCCTGGTTTGATCCTTCAATTTCACATATTGTTCTGGAAGCTGCCACAAAATCACAGAATATAGCTCAGACTAAATCGGCAAAAGATTACGGACTGACTTCCCGTGAAAGCCAGATTTTAAAACTTATTACAGAAGGGTACAGCAATATTGAAATTGCTAAAGAACTTTTTGTAAGTATTAATACTACCAAAGCACACGTTGCAAGCATATTGCAAAAACTTGAAGTAGATGATAGACTACAAGCAGCACTAAAAGCATTAAAAGAAAGATTGGTTTAGTAAATGGACGGAATTGCTTCAATACTTGTAGTAGATGATAACCCGAAATACTTAGCAGATGCTCTGCCTATGTATGGATATGACGTTACTGTTGCTAATGACGGGTTAGAAGCTTTAAAAATACTTGACCAGAAAGAAGGCGCTTTTGATTTAATTCTTCTTGATGTAATGATGCCTAATATGGACGGGTGGGATACATTAAAAGCAATTAGAAGCAATAAAAAGATTAAATACATTCCTGTTATTATGATTACTGCTGTTAGTGAAGACCAGAAGGTTGTATCAGGCTTAAGAATAGGAGCAGATGATTATATTGTTAAACCATTTATCCTGCCAAATCTTCTTGCTCGAATAGAAGCAGTACTAAGACGCTGCCAGTGGCAGAAAGAGGCAGCACCAAAACAGGAAGCCGGTTTAAATAAAAATGTTAATATAGACGCACTTACACCTAAAGAAAAAGAAGTACTTGCTCTTGTTGCAAAAGGAGCAAGCAATCAGGAGATTGCAGACCAATTATATGTAAGAGATGTGACTGTAAAAACACATTTGAATAGTATTTTCAAAAAATTGAAAGTTACAAATAGAACGCAGGCCGTATTGCTTGCAATGCAGATGAATTTGATTAGCTAAGAAGGAGTTAATAAAACAATGTTGTCAAAAGAAGAATTAGTCAATCTGGCACTAACTGATATTGAATCATTTAATAGAGAAATAAAAAATGCAAACGGAAGTATTGATTTGAGTGAAACAGATTTCAGCGGCTCAAGTATTGAGGGAGCAGAGTTTATAAATGTTGATTTAACTTCTTCAACTTTTGCCGACAGCCATTTGACAGAAGTAAAATTTGACGGCTGTGATTTAACATCTGTAGACTTTACAAGAGCGTCTATCATTGAATGTTCATTTAATGAATCTATTTTAAACGGAACGGATTTCAGCTATTCTAAAACTGACTACTGCAATTTTTCTGACGCTGATTTGGCAGGAGCCATTTTTCAAGGAGCTGATTTAACAAATTCAGATTTCTCTGCCGCAGAAAACTTAAATGCTTGCAGATTTGATGAAGAAACTATCTGGCCGGATAATGAATATCTACCGGAAGATTTTGATTCAAACTATGCTTCTGATTTATCTTCACTCCAGGATGAAGATGATTATCAACAATCAGATTATTAAATCTTCCAGATTTTTGTTTTCAGAATTAACAGTTTTATATTGTATATTAGAGGACAGCTTTTTAAGCTGTTCTTTAATTTCATATTTATTACAGCTCATCTTCACATACTCATCATCCATGCCAATTTCCTTAAAGCCCTTTTCTTTGTATTTTGATACAACATCAATAGGACCGTCAATTACAGCCGAAAGCTTGATTAATTTTATTTTTAACTCTTCCGCGAGCTTAAACATCTGATAAAACAGGGTGCTGCCAGTATAATTCACCCTTTTTCCATTCGGCTGCGGTATGTCGCAGATTGCATCAAGGTAAAAACTTTTAATATCGTCAAAAAATGATAAAATACCGCAAGGTCTAGAGTTTGATACTGCTAAATACGCTTTGCTGCCAGCATCTTGAGCAGATTCAACGGCATAGTTGAAAACTTTCTGCCAGCGCTTACGATCGAATTCCGGAATATCTCTCAAACTTTTATCAAAATCAACAGAATCTTTCAATTTTTCCAGAAATTTTTTATCTTTTGATGTAAGTTCATATAAATCAATTTTGGTTGTGACATTTTTAAATGTATTTTTAGTCACGGCCAAATGTCTAGCTCTAAATGTCTGGTTATTAATCTCCATACAAAAACTAAACTCTCTAAAAAATAAATTTGATAAAATGTTACAATAAATTTACATATGCACTTGTAAAATAAAATACTTTAAGGTACACTTGAGATACACTGGTAGAAAGAAGGAAATAGAACTATGTCAAAACAATGTGAAGTATGCGGAAAAAAACCTATTAAAGCAGCTAAATTAACATTCTCTCATAAACAAATTGTAAAAAGACAAACTCCAAATTTACAAGACATCAGAGTTAATGTAAACGGACAAACTAAGAAAATGACAGTTTGTACTTCTTGCTTGAAAGCCGGAAAAGTTCAGAAAGCTGTTTAATTAGTAGTAAAATTAAAAAAAGAACCGGAGTTGTAAGCCGGTTCTTTTTTTAACTCAAATTTTCATGCGCCTGAGCCACAACATTTGCAACAGGCAGCTTGCATTCTTCACCTTCTGTACTAAAATGAACCAGATACTCAATATTGCCTGCAGGGCCTTTAATAGAAGAATATGTAAGTCCTCTGATTACATATCCTAGTCCGCAAATGCAGTTTAAGACATTGTTAATAACCATCTCATGAGTCTTTTTATCTTTCACTACTCCGCCTTTTTCAACCAATTCTTTGCCTGCTTCAAATTGAGGCTTAATAAGACAAATCATTTCATGAAAATCAGGTTTCATAAGAGTTTTTAAATTTGGCAAGACTTTTTCAAGCGAGATAAATGATAAATCAGATACCAGCAAATCCGCCATAACTTCACCTTCTGCATAAATATCATTCACTCCGCAGATTTTCAAGTTTGTTTTCTCTATGGTTTTAACCTTGTCAGAGCTTCTTATTTTCCAATCTAGCTGTCCATAACCAACGTCTACTGCATAAACAAATTTTGCACCGTTCTGCAAAAGACAATCTGTAAAGCCTCCAGTTGAAGCACCGGCATCAAAACAAATTCTATCCTGTACATTCACATCAAAGCTCTCAAGAGCTTTTTTAAGCTTGAACCCGCCTCTGGATACAAAAGGCATTGATTTAACCTTAAAATCATATTCTTTTGAAGGATCTATTTGAAACCCTGCTTTTGTAACAACTTCTGTTCCAATCATTACATTCCCTGCTAGAATTGCAGCAGATGCTTTGCTTTTATTTTCAAAAAAACCCAAATCAACAAGTATTTTATCTAAGCGTTCTTTAGATTTACCCCTTTTCAAATTTCAAAAAACCTTTCTGCATTGTTCGTTGTAATATCAATAAGTTCGTTAAGCGGCATTTGCCTTAAATTAGCAATTTCTTCTGCTACATATCTTACATATGCCGGAGTATTCGGCTTACCCCGGAAAGGAACAGGTGTAAGGTACGGAGAATCTGTTTCCAAAACTAATTTATCCAGAGGAATTTCCCGCGCAACATCTTTCATTTTTACAGCATTTTTAAATGTTACAACACCGCCAAGTGCTATATACCAGCCCTTTTTTACACATTCCCTCATAAATTCAACACTACCGGAAAAGCAGTGAAAAAGAGCTTTTGATGATTGATTGTACTCAAGAAGTAAATCATATGCGTCCTTATGAGCTTCCCTGTCATGGATAACTATTGGCAGATTAAGTTTATTTGCCAGTAAGATTTGCTTTACATAAACCTCCTTCTGCAAATCAACAAAAGATTTATCCCAGTAATAATCAAGCCCAATTTCGCCCACCGCCTTAACCTTATGATTTTTAGCAAGTTCTATCATTCTGTCTTCGACTTCTTGAGTATAAGTTTTTGCCTCAGATGGATAAATGCCAATCATTGCATAAATGTTTTCATCCGCTTCAGCAGCTGCAATAACTTTTTCCATCGAAGAAACTTCTACAGATGGTATCACAGCCTTTTTTACCCCGTAATCTTTCATTAGCTGCAAAGTTAATTCAATAGGGGCTTCAAGCATATCTATATGAGCATGTGTATCTATTAAATATTCTTTCATATTAGAAATTATATCATGTTAAAAACAAACAGCTTTATATTCACAATTACACTCAGTTTTTTTAGGTGGAATTTCATCACTATTTATTTTTCCGGCAGCATTAACTAACCTTTTTTGATATTCTTCTCCAAGTTCAGGAGAATATTCAACGGCAAGCTCTTCTTTATTTTTCAAATCAATATAAATAAATTTCACCTTATCAGTTTTAAAAAATTTACTTACTGCAAGAAGATAAATCATAGTTTGATAATCAAATTTCGCATTCTTAGGAGCTGAACCTGTTTTGTAATCAAGAATATAATATGTATCATCTTCTTTAACAAGCGCATCAAGACGACCTCCAAAGAAAGCATCTCCTAGTTTTAGAGATAAATTATATTCTGTATCAACAACCTCATATCCAAAATATTTTATGCCCTTTAAATAGTTCCATACCGCAGCTTCACGTTCAGAAAGAGAAAGCTCCATTTTATCAATATTTTCTCCGCGCAAATAATATGAAGCAATGGCATGGATGTTTTTTCCAAATTCAAAAATATCATCATTTACAGGCATAGAAATATTTTTGACATAACGTAAATAGAACTTTCTCGGACAAAGTTCGTAAGTTTTCAGCATATTGGGAGAAATCATCAAAAACATGTTAACCCTCTAAATAAGTATAATCCGGATTATTTTTTAATTTTTCCTCAATCTGTTCAAATGTTGCCAGCCCTTCAGTAGCCCCAAACTCAGAAACAACACTGGAAGAATTAACTGATGCATACATAAGTGACAATCCAACATTTAATTTTGTTCTCTCTAAAGCTGCGCAGAAAGTTGAAGCAAAAGCGTCACCGGCACCCAAAGTTGAAATTACTGGAGAAGGAAATACAGGACAAAAATAGAATTTCTGCCCGTCATATGCATATGCCCCTTTGCCGCCATCTGTAATTACAACAATCTGATAATCCATGACTTTCATGGTTGTAAGCATTTTCTTCACATCTCTATGAATAAGTTCATGTGAAAATTTCTCAGTCTTCGTATCTGGTCTTACCTGAATACCTGTAGCCATTGTAGCTTCTTCTTTATTCATAACCACAATATGGGCAGATCTGAGAATTGTTTTAATGTGCTCAAAACCTCTTTTAATACTTGTCGAACCTGCATTAAAACAGATTTTTGTATCATGCTCATGCGCATAATCAACAATAGACTCCAAAACTTTATTAGATTCTCCGTTTAACGGCGCAACATAGATTAAATCAGCATCCTCAATGGCTTTAAAATTAATTTCACTTTCCATAATTTGAGCATTTGCTCCTCTATGAGCAAGAACAGTTCTATCACCTTGAAAACTTACCAGAATTATTGAAAACCCTGTGGATGCTTCTTTATTTTGAATTATATTAGCTAAATTTACATTTTTATTTTTGAAAGCATCTAAAATACCTTCTGAATAAATATCCTCACCTATTTTAAATATAGCAGAAGTATCAAACCCTAAATTAGCAAAATTACAGGCTGTATTAACACCGCCGCCTCCAACATTTGAAGAAAAGGTTGTAATATCAATCTTCGAGCCATATGGATAACTCATAAAATCAGAATTTTTTGTCTTCGAACATACTGAAACTATATTTGCATCATCGCACTCAACAAAAACATCCATTGTAGCGCTGCCGATTGTTAATACCTTTGTCATAATACTTCCTCCTGTAATATTTATATTTTAATACAAATAGCAAAAAAAATATTTACAGGTATTATATAAATCAGGAGGTAAAATATGAATTTAAATATTAACAACGTAAATTTTCAAGGAAGAAACGAAGTTCTTTATGGTCTTAAAAAAGCAGCTCAAGAAGCACAAAATATTGGCAGAAACAGCATTCAAGCAGCAGGTCCTCGTCCTTTAATAAAAGATAAGGAAATATATCAAGCTAAAGGAGCTCTAGATGCATACTGCGACATGGCAGTCAAAGATGACTGGTTTGTAGAAACAATTAATAGTATTTCACCGAATGTTACTAAAGAAATTAAGGAAACTCTAAGCCCGATAAAAAATGACTATGCAAGTGCATACCCTCATGAAACATTTATCAGTGCAATCAAAAATGCAGTAGAAAGCGCTAAAAACAATGCTGATACGAGCCTTAAAAATTTCTTTGAAAAAATTAAAATGTAAAAAATTGTAAATATTAAAGACGTACATAGTGTATTTTTTATTTAGTTATTCTATAATGTTTGTATACAAGGATATGTCAGTTATATATAAATAAAAAGAGAGATTATAATTCACTATGTGATTAGGGAATATAGTGCAGATTTCTGCACCGGGTCAGAAAGGTTAGGGAATGGCTCTTACAATTAATACAAATATGTCGTCTTTAATAGTACAGAAGAACTTGAATGCTGCGACATCAATGCTAAACAAGAGTATTGAAAGAATGACGACCGGGTATAAAATCAATCATGCAGCCGATAACGCAGCAGGTTATTCTATTGCGACAACCTGGAAAACACAGTTAGGATCTTTAGATGTAGCATCTGATAATGCCTCAACCGGCGCAGATATGCTTACAACATTAGAGGATACTTATTCCTTAATTACCTCACATTTACAGCGTGTAAGAGATTTGACCGAACAGGCTGCCAATGGGACTTATGGTTCTGATTCATTAAAAGCAATTGCTTCTGAAATTACTGCAAGACTAGAAGAAATTGACCGTATTAGTGCTAACTGTGAATTTAACGGTTTGAAGATGATGGATGGTTCACTAACAGATGATATTAACCTTCAAGTTGGTTTATACAGTGATGCAGCAAGCAGAATTGCTCTTGATGCTTCTTTATTCCAAAATGGGCATGTATCTGCATTATTCAAAACTTTTGGCGGTGTTGGCGGTGCTACAGTAGCAGAAGTTGCAAAACTTTGTTCTGGATATGATGGAAAACAAATTACAGGCGGACAAAATGAAATGCTTAATAAGATTGATGCTGTAATTAGTGAAATATCTGCAAGGACTACTACACTTGGTGCTGCTCAAAACAGGATTGAATCTGCTGTTGAATCAATAAATGTACAGTCAGAAAATATAACATCATCACTTTCTACATTAAGAGATGCTGATGTTGCTGAAGAATCTTCTAATTATATTAAAGCTCAAATACTCCAGCAGGCATCTGCAACATTACTCGCAACTGCTAACCAAACACCGAGTATTGCTTTAAACTTATTATAAATTTTAAATTTGTTGTTGATTGGGATATGTACTTATATATGAGCTTGATATTAATCAAGCTCTTTTATTTTACATAAAATATGCTATAATTATATTGGTTATAATATATAACATTTCTATCAAAATGTTATATATATTTCAAATTACTACTATATTTAATACTTTTTAATTTTTTTCCAGCATTATTATTCTGCGTGTATCTGTTATCCTGCCTGATAGCATAACATTTTGATAGAAATGTTATGTTAAAGAAAGGAAAAGTATGATTGAGAAACACATCATTAATTGTACAGACAAACGCACAGCTATTAAACATTTTATGGCAAAAGGTTTTTCTCTTGCAGAAGTTCTTATTGTTGTAGCTTGTGTAATAGTAATTGCATTACTGTGTTTACAGGTACTAAAAAAGATTATACCGGATAGAGAAGCACGTATGTT
>UNSK01000053.1 GCA_900552525.1 Candidatus Gastranaerophilales bacterium
TAGCATATTTAAATAAAACCAAGAAAGGAAAAATTATGAAAAATAGAGGATTTATTGACGATGGAACAACACAATCCTGGGGAGAGTTTACAAAAACAGATTTGCTAAAAAAAATTTACAGAAACAAGAATTTAGAAAATATGAGCGAAGAAGAAGTTAACCAAATGTTAGAAGATTTAATTTAATCTTATCGCTCTATTCCACGCATAAAATAAAAAAGAAAGGACGTTTTATGGAAGAAATTCAAAAAAATGATACTTTTCAAGAGCCGGTATCCGATAACTCAGCAGAAGTATCACAAACCAAAGAAGGACAAGCTGAAAATGCCCCTTCAGAACTCATTTTAGGTAAATTCAAGTCCGTCGATGAGCTCATGAAAGCTTATGAGAAACTTGAGAAATTTCAAGGTTTACAATCACATGAACTCGGAAAACTCAGACAAAATTCCAGTATGCTTGATAACATCACGAAAGCTTGGACGGAAAGAGATAAAATCTTTAACGCTAAAGAAGCAATTGAAGCAGCTGCGAATAAATACAACACCCCGGAGTATTTTCAAGACCCGATGTTTCGAGAAATTTACAAAGAAGCTTACAAAGCCCTTGGAGCAAACCTTGATGCAGATAAGTTTGTCAGTCTAATTGAGAACTATGTAACATCACGAATTTATGCACTTGAAAAAACAAAGTCCGCGCAGAATGAAACTGAAAAAGCAATAGGCTCTATGAGCTTTTCACAAAACAAAACTAATTCAATAACACCACCGAGGAAAAGACTTGATGAGATGACACCTAAAGAAGTTGATGATCTTCTTGAACGTCTAATTTAGTGTGCTACGCACGTAAATATCACAAAAAGGAGAAATTTATGACTACAACAAAACAGATGATTGTAAACGCTTTTACTAAAGCTTTCAACAAACATTTTTACAACGAGCTTGTTATTGGTAAGCTCGCACACTCAGAAATGAAAGACCATATTAATAAAGGTGACGAAGTCGATGTCACCATGCCTGGTCTTGTTACATTATTCGACTATGACGGGGGAGATCTTCCTACTGCCGAAGCAGCAACTGTTTCTACCTGTAAAGTTAAAATAGATAGAGGCAAAGCATTCCACTTTGAATTATCAGAAATGGAAGAACAAATGATGCAGCGTTCAAGTGATAATCCTGAATCACAGGTTGAACTTGCTAAAGACTACACTAATGATGCGATTAAACAATTTGCAGCTGCTGTAGATGCTTCTTACGCTAATCTTTATACAAGAGCCGGACATTATCTGGATAATAGCGGAGAGGCAATCACCCTTAGTGCAGAAAATGCAAAAGATATTCTCGCATACATGCAGGCTAAATTCCAGCGTGGTGATGGTAAAGGTCATACAAACTGGCTTGACGGCTCGATGGTATGCGTTATTCCGCCGGAATATCAGTTCTACCTGGGTAAAATGGATGAACTTAAATATACTGAAACAGGTAAAGATGAAATAAAAAAAGGATATATAGGAACTCTTTGCGGATGGGAAATACTTGTTTCTAATAATATTGCACAGCCGGAAGACGGTGTATTTTATCCTTTATTTGGTGTAAAAGGCAAAACACTTGCCGGAGGTATTTCTTCTGATTTAAATACTACTTACTACACTCCAGAAAAGAACTTCAACACTTGCTATAAAGGTTATGGTTTATATGGAGTTGGTGCTCCAAGAGCAGACTACTTAGGGACTGTAAAAGTTGCTGCCCAACTTTCTATAGCATAATAATTTTACATTATAAAAATTGAAAGGAAAATTTATGACAAGAGATATCATTGATGTTCAGTACCCGACACTTGATCATACAGAATCAATTGCAAATATCGGAATTACAAAAACTACAGTTACACAAGCCAATGGAATTACAATTGCTGATGCTTTCTCCAACAAGAACAATTCTTTATTTATAGTGATTGAGAATACTGCTACAAGCTCATTGCTTACTGTAAAAGCAGGTGATGCATACCCTAATTCAATGCTTGGCGATATTGTTATTGAACTGCCGGCAGGTGTATCTGCTATACAGCTTCAAGATTTATCACGTTTCGAAAAGGCAGACGGTTCTATTGATTTAGACTTTGCAGAAGGCTTTAAAGGAAACATTTACGCAATTGCTAAATGGGCTGGCGTAAGGGAAGCCGCATAAAAACATTCAAGCAGGGGAAAATCCCCTGCTTTTTATTCAGAAAGGATACTTATGTATAAGATTAAATTTATACCAACAGGCCATGTATTTATACTGCCGGAAAGTGAAGCTAAAAGATTAAAAAAACAAACCCCGAATGAATATCTTATCTTAGAGAAAAATGGCAAGAAATACAAAGATAAAATCGGAGCATTAAAAAATAACAATCATGAAAAATTTATCTTATCAAAAGTATTAGATAAATAGGAGGTAAACAATGAAAAGTTTACAAGATTTTCTTGATGCTCTGGGAAAAAGAGAATCCGGAGGCTGTTATAAAGCATTCAATAAATATGGATATGCAGGAAAATACCAGATGGGAGAAGCTGCACTTATTGATGCTGGATATTATAAAAAGAATACTAACTATAACAATGATTGGAGCGGAACTTTTAACGGAAAAGACGGAGTTTATTCTATACAAGATTTTCTTAACAATCCGGCTGCACAAGAAAATGCACAGATAGCATTTAAAAAACGTCAATGGCTTTACCTTAAAGCTGTTGGCGCACATTTATATACAGGAAATATAATTAACGGATATACAATTACCCAATCAGGACTTCTTGCTGGAGCACATCTTAAAGGTGCAGGAGGAGTAATTGAATACCTCAAGTCTGATGGATTAAAAAATCCTAAAGATGCATTTGGAACCTCTGTAGAAAGCTATATTAAAAACTTTGCAGGATATGATGTATCCTATATTTGTAAATAAAGGAGATTTTATGACAATTACGTTATTAGATTTATATAACACGGCTGCTACTCAGGAATGGTCAATGTATGATAATGATGCAGCTTCAAAAGAAGAGTTTGAGAAATCTCTGGTTCTTTCGCTAAATAAAGCAGTATCAGAAATTCTATATTCTTACCCGTTTAGTTTTAGAGAACGTACGCACGTAATTATTACAGTACCTAATATAAAATCATACGCTATTCCATGCGGACTTATTAAAAGAGATGAAACAGGTAATTATTGTGTTAGAATAAACTCAAAACAACTTTGCTTTACAAAAGACATTCCTGAAGAAACTTTCGGAATACCGGAAAAATTCTATATACGAGGGGATAAAATAAATTTTTCACCTACTCCTAAAGAAAAATGCATTATAACAATTGAATACATTACTCTTGCTATTGGAGAAAATATAAAAGGAGAAGAAATTTATAGTCTTAAGGAAGATACTGATTCTTTAATAGTTCCTCCACACCTTGAGGAACTTGTCAAAAATGCTATTATTTCAAGAACTATGTTGAACTCTATAGCATCAGAGGGCGATGAGAATTATTCAGCCTACAAAAAACAGTCAGAAACTGCATACAGATTGTTAATTAAGTACTCAAAGGGGGTGGGGCTGGATAAAGCGGTAACAATTTAGACACAATAAAAAGCCCTCAAATGGTAAAGCAGTTTTAAAACGGTTTTACACAAGGGCTGAAACTTTCTAAGATGTAAGATTATATAATATAAGAGAGTAATATTTTTTTACTTTTTGAATTTGGTTATAACTATGCGATGAAGTTGTTGCCAAATCTGTTAGCTCCATAGAAGAAAGATTCCTGCATTACCTGCTGTAAGTTTCTTTTTCTTACGATTTTATTGCCGACTTTTGTATTGGCAATATCTTCAACTGATTTTGCGTAGCAAGATGTAACAAGAGAATGAAGATATTTAACAACAGTTGTTTCTTCTTCAGCTTTTTCCGGAGCAACTGTTTCTACTGCTTCATATTCATTAAAGAAGTTATTGATTGATTTGATTTCTTCATTTGAAATTGTTTCTGTAGTGAATAACATCTTTGCTCTTTCCTCTCTTATTATCTCTTATGTATATATAAAGTATCTAACTTTTAAAAAATTGCCTTTTGGGGGGCATTATATTAAGAAATGTAAAGTTCGACTTAAAAAACACTGATTTTTGTAATAATGCTTCATCAAAAAGTACAGAAAGGACAAAATAATGCAAAGAACCGCATTAATATGCAACAATTTTTCGGGAATAAACAGAAGTAGTTCTGTTTACTCTTCATCAGTAATCACGGCATCGGATATGCAAAATGTAGAGCTCTTCGCAACAGAGGTTAATTCCGGTGTCGGGATTCGTACATCTAAAGGCAATGTAAGCGTTTGTAGCTTAATACCTGAAGATGAAAATGTTATTAATATATTTGAAAGTATACAAAAGGGGGTGACCCATTTTTTTGTTCATACAGAAAATAATTCTGAGGGGAAAATATATCTTTTTTCACCTTCCGGAGGGACTCTTGAGCTTAAAGTTTCAGGACTCAGTCTGACATCTGTTTCATCAGCGACAGATGTTTCACAGGGTTGGTCAGATTTATGGGTATTTTCAAATTCTGAAGAAATACTTAGTATTGAACTCGGGAACTTTAATGATGAAGGTGAACTTGAAGAAGTCAAAATGATGGAGTTGAAAGATGCCGATGAGAGAGATGTCAAAGGGTTAGGAGTTGTTATTTTTGCAGGAAGATTATGGATATTTGACGGACAGGTTTTATGGTATTCCGTACAGGAGAATATTTATGATTTTTCTACTTCAAATGCTGAAATAACTACATCAGCCGGATATATAGAATTTGTTAAAAATATCACTGCTATTTATCCTTATTTAGGTACACTGGCAGTCTTTCACAATAACTCTTCCTGCTTGATTTCTAGAGATGAAGATGATTTTTCGTTCTATAAGACGTTAGATTTCCCCGGCGGGTGTGCCTCTTATAACTCTGTAGTCTTTCATGGAACTGAACTATATTTTTATGACGATACAAAAAAGGGAGTATTTTCTTTTAAGCAGGTTATTAATGGAGATAGAACTCTGGGAAATAATATCGCTCTTGATATTCAGGACGAATTATTTAAAATCAAAACATCTATAATACACTCCATAAAAACTTTATCAGTGGTGACTTCTGATAGGAATGAAGTCTGGTTTTTAATTCCAGATGGAAATGAAACAAATTCTTTAATAATGATCTATGATTACATTCGGAAATGCTGGGTTAAGCGTAAATCTCAAAAAATAAATTGTTTTGCAACAATTGGCGGAGTTTTATATTCTGCCGGTAAAAAAATTTACGAAGAATATAATTCTACGAGTTTTGACGGTGAATTTATAGAAGCATTTTATAAGTGTACCCCGCTTAATCTCGGGAATGAAAATTCTATAAAAATATTATCATTCCCCCCAAAAGTCACGTTGGATATGTATTACAGCAACAGCTTCTATATTGAATACACCAAAAATTATGATTCGATGAGTTCTAAAACACGTTATGTAAAAGCTAAAAGTTTAAAAAATTCTCTGTATTTTGATATCGGCAGATGGGATTTAAGTTACTTTCCGCGCAAAGATATCAGTGCAATAAAAAGCCTGCCGGCATCATTCTTTAGAACCCTGCAAATAACATTATTAACTAAGAACCCCGGCGATGATTTCTGTATAAGAAACATTGAATTCGGGAAAATTAAAGTAAAAACTGTATAAGTAATTTATGAAAGGATTACAGCATGGGAAAACAATCACAGAATTCGACTAGCACAACCAGTAAAATTTATGGAAACACAACAACTAATAATCCATACGCATCAGCTACAACAAATAATTCGGGAACAACAGCAAATTTTCAGCCCGGAACAGCATTAGATTCAATTTATAATTTTGTTAATAAAAACATGGATTCGCTTCTGGATGAATATCTAAATCCAAATTTAAACTCAACAACTAATCAGGCAAAGCTTAATGCATACACTAATAAACTTAATAGTGAAACATATAAAAATCTTGAAAACAATATTATAAACCCACTTTCTAACAGAAATATGGTTCGATCATCACAGGCTACTGATTTATATAAAAATTTATCAGACCAGAATGCAAGCTCTCTTTCTTCATACATAAATGATTTGCTCGCAGACTCTCAAGAGAATACCGCATCTATGATGAATAACCTTCTTGCTGCATATATGCAGGGTTATAATGTAATCTCTGACATGCAAAATCAATCATTACAGACAAGTGCTGGGAATGGAACAACAACGACAAATTCTTCTTCCAGCTCCAATGGTTTAGGGATGTCAACTGATTCCGCCGGAAAAATTGTAAGTATACTGGAAAAAGTCTTAAGTATGTATTCGGGTACATCAATGTGATGAGGTGAGTATTTTGACTAAAGATTTTTTATACAAATATGCACCTGCAATACTGATGTGTATTGCACTCATTTTACAATATAACCTCTTTGTAACACCAGAAAAACTTGAACAAACCCATAGAGAAATATTAACCGAGGTATCACAGGTTTATATTACAAAATCGGAGTTTGGCAATATGAAAGAACAGATTATTGATATCAATAAAAAGCTGGATAAAATTTATGACACTTTAATTAACGAAAGGAGCTCAGATGGCATTAACTGAAATTGAATACGGCTCTCTTGCCTCGTCTGAAATTATGAATAATAACTTTCAATACCTTGATAACAGAATAAGCAGCGTATCTGAAACTGTTTCGACCAATCAGGCAGGAGTAAATTCCAATATTGCAAGTATAAATAGCACACTTACTTCTATGAGTGAAGAAATCGACGCCGATATAGAAGAAATTAATAAAAGTCTTGAAGAAACTATTGCAAAATTTTCTGAAAACGGAATATTCACAACGACATACGTAAATGGAACATCGTGGTACAGAGAATATTTTTCAGATGAGAAAAAAGAAACAAGAGTTTGGTTAGAGCAGGGCGGACTTTGCGCCTCTAGAGGTACTGCAACTTTCATTAAAGCATTTAGGGACGCAAATTATTCACTTACACTTGGGACACACAACTGCAACTATGAACACGGCGGCATTTCCTCCAAAACAGCCGGCAATTTTACGCACTATGACGGCAAGGGTTGGAGCTATACTGTTGAATGGTATGCTTGCGGCATTTAATTTTAGGAGGATAAAATGGCATTTAATATTGATGAAAACGGGAATATAACTCTGATTCAGGGCGATAGCGGAAGCTTAGTTATTAATGGTCTAAAAACTGATAAAAATTACACTGTTTTTTTTGCAATTCAAGACTCCAACCGTAAACCTGTCGGAAATGAATTACAAGTTAACACAAATAAGGCATCGTCTATTGTTTTTGAGCTCACAGGGGATTTTACCGATTTATTAACAGTACCACAAAATGCAAGTTGTGAAATTTACTATTATGGAGTTAAATTATGTTCGGATAGCACATTTGAGGATACATTATTAATTGGTAATGGAGATATCGGCAGTCTTAATACAATTACTGTTTTTCCAAAGAAAGTTGAAGGTGCCTAATGGTTGACATTAATAAGAATACCAATTGTCTTGCAATCAATGTTTCCTCTGGTTCTAATAAACAAAACAGCACACAAGCAGACTGCGATGCAATTTCATACTATAGTGAACTTTCCAGACAGTGGGCTGTAAAACTCGATGGAACAGTTGATGGGAATGAAAATAGTGCAAAATATTACGCACAATTGGCAAATTCTTTTGCAATTGATGCAGAACAGGCAAAAGACAGCATTCTGGATGATACAGGTTTTATTGCGATATCAGCGGATTTAACAGGTGCTAATAATATCGGAACCTGTGCTGATAATATTAGCTGCATACAGGATGCCGCTTCAAATGCACAAATTGCAGAAGCTAAAGCCATAATTGCAGCTGAGCAGGCGGCTCTGGCGCAGGAATCAGCAACGGAAGTTAATAATGTATTAGCTAACTCTGCAAATACAGATTTTTCTAATATAACAGACAATGCAAAAACTGTTATAAAAGAAAATGGAGGTGTCTGGGGGGTTATACAGGGAGATATTTCAGAGCAAACAGACTTAAGCGAAACTTTTGAAACAAAAGCCGATGTTGACTTAAGTAACTGTACAAAACCGTATATCACAGAAACATATTGCAGCGGTGCTTCCTGGTATAGAATTTGGTCTGATGGCTGGATTGAACAAGGCGGGCAGGTTGGGGTTATAAACGGTAGTGCAGGGACTCAAATTACTTTGATAAAAAACTATTCTGATGCAAATTACTGCCTGCAAGTAACTAACGTTGCAACCAGTGTGACCTGGGCACAGATGGTAGATGCACACATGATTAGTAAAACAAATAGTGGATTCAAGGTAGTTGCAAACTTACATAATAACTCTGCAAATTGGTATACATGCGGATATTAAAATTTTGAATTAAGGAGAGGATAAAATGTCATACAAATTAGAACAACCATATACTGATATTGAAAAAGCAGATTTTATTGTTGAATATAATCACAAGAAAAATCTCAAAATAGTTGAAAATAATAATACAATTTTTGCACTTGAAGCAAATGAAATAATGGGTACTGATGGTAAGCCGATCATCAACCCTAATTATGAAACAGAACTTGCACAAAAAGAAGCTGAACGCATTAGTAAGTTAACCTGTACAAAGAGAAATTTTGCTCTAATGCTTCAAAAGCTCGGCGTCAGCTACAGTCAGTTAAAAGAAATTATTGCTACTAATGAGCAGGCCCAACTTGAGTGGGATTTATGCGTAGAGTTAGAACGTTCAAATCCTCTTCTTGACACTATGGCTGCAGAATTGAACATAACTCCTGAAACATTAGATAAAATGTTCAAATACGTTAATGGAGAACTTGAAGTATTTCCGGAGGCTCAACACAATGCTTGAGTATTACACTAACCAGAAAGCCGGAATTTTTTTTGATGATAATCCCCATGTTTGTATAAGATACTACATTCCATCAATGACAGAAGAAGAACGAAAGTCAATTGAGAAGTATCCGTTTATTAATAAAAAAAATCTACAGGTTAGGTTATGTGATTACCAAAAAGATAAAACGTACAATTTTGGAATACCCAAAGGGTACTGCTATGACGGGGCTTCTATACCCCGTCTTTTTTGGCGTGTTATAGGCTCAAATACGGACAACCGTTTCTTGATTCCTGCACTTGTTCACGATGTTTTATGTGAAAATCACAACTATGTAGACAATGACAGAAATTTTTCTACAGAAGTCTTTAATGCACTTTTAGAAGCAAGTGAAGTTAACGCTTTTAAAAGATTTTGCATGAAAAAATCAGTAAATTGTTATCAGAGGTTTTGCAAATGGTAAAATACAAGTTATTAGATAAACAGCGGGAATTTATCGAAATTCCTCATTCAAATTCACTTGATGTAGCGATTTATCAGGGAGGATATGGATCTGGAAAAACCTGGTGCGGCTCACTATTAGGAATTTTGCTTGCAAAAAAATATCCAGGCTGCCGCGGTCTTGTCGGAGCAAAAGAGTATGAATTGGTCAGGAAAACGACTCTGGTTTCTTATCTCGACCATTTAGAAAATCTCGGCTATATTATGGATAAAGATTATACCTACAATAAAGTAGATAAAATTATCAAATTTTCTAACGGCTCCGAAATACTCTTTTCAGCTTTAGAAGATCCTGAGAAGTTTAAATCATTGAATTTACACTGGGCTGAAATTGAAGAAGCCTCGCAGATTACAGATTCCTCTTTTAAACAGTTAATAGGACGTCTAAGAAATACTTACAGAGGCAAGAACTGGGTAGATTTCCGTTACCGTCTTTTTGGCCACACTAACCCGCAGGCCGACAAAGGCTGGATATGGCAGCGATTTGTAGAGCATTCAAAAGAAAATTACAGGCTGATAATTGCACCAACTACTAACAATATTTATTTACCCCCGCATTTTATACAGTCTATGAAAGACAGCTTTGATGAAGAGTATTATAGAATTAATGTACTCGGAGAATTTGGAGACTATTCATCAGGGCTTGTTGTAAAAGGTTTCAGCGAGAAAAATAAATTAAATCTGAAATATAATCCGAATTTACCTCTGCATCTTACCTGCGATTTTAACGTAGATCCGATGTGCTGGGCATTAGCACATAAAGATGAAGAAAATGTATATTTCTTTGATGAGATTGTTTTGGAAAACACATCCACACAGCAATGTATTGAAGAGTTTATCAGAAGATTTCCCAAACACAAATCAGAAATAATAATTAACGGCGACGCATCAGGTGATAATAGAAGTACTCAGAGCGAGTATACAAATTACGTTATTATTAAAAACGCTTTGAAAAAACACGGTTATGACAACGTGAAATTCAAACTGAGAGATTACAATCCTCCAATTTTGAACAGAATTTCTGCATTTAATGCCAGAGTAAAAAACTCAAACGGAGAATGTCATCTCTTTATCGACCCTAGAAAATGCAAATGGATTTTGTATAATATTTATAATCTTTCCTTTAAAGAAGGAACAAGTATAGTAGATGTACCAACACATACACAGATAAAATCAAACAGGGATTTCAAGTTTCTTGAGCATCCATTTGATGCAATAAGTTATCTCGTAGAATATTATTGGAGATTAAGAGGGTAGCAAAATTATTATTTTCTGGTTTTATAATACTAAGGAGTTTTTCAATGAACGTAAAACCTTGTAATGTATCACAAGAACAAAGACGGATTATTAATCAAAATATATTCCGAAGTGAATGTGAAAAATTCTTTGGCAAAATTAATAGATATTCGCTAAAAAGTAATATATTTCTTTTTGGAAAGCTCGTTGATTCTAATGGCAAGAAAGGGTTAAATGAATACCAGGTTAATCTAATACACCAAGGTATAAAAACACTGCTTGCAAAAAATCAGAAAGCAGAAACAATTAATCTTATCAATGTAATGTATTCAACTATAATTAAAAGGATTACGCCTGATAGTATAATCTCTGGCAGCGTTAAACCGGAAACCTACAGACAAATAATTGATGACAGTATAAAAATGTACAGAGATTATCCGCTCTCAGAAGGAATTGACTACCGGCATATCCTCGGCAGACTTGTTTCGTTAAAAGACATGAGCCTTTGCGTAGAAAAGAAGATGCCTCGTATTCCGGAACAGCTTTCTCCGGTAGCTTGGACGATAAATGAACAATTAGAAATGGTACACCTTCTGGATATAATTTCTTCAAATTATAAAAAAGTCAGCTCTGATTTTAAAATTTATCCTGATGCTGCAAATCATATAGACCATAGAGAAATTCTTAATAAAGATGAAGTAAAAAACAATTACCATAAAAGTATTTTAAAACTATTATGGATGCTGCGAAACAGTTCAAAAAAATTATTAGGAAATGTCGCGAACTTTGACGAGATTAAACACAGTATAGAACTTGCAGAATATTATTTTAATAAAATTCCGTTCAAAGATGCTCTCAAAATGCCTAAACTATGGCAAGTTGTTTCTGAATTCAAAAAAATCAGCAATACTTTAAAGAAAAAAGTTTAATCCAAAGGGATTGGCACAAGTCTTGAATAAAACTTATACTCATTATAACTTGCAGGGAGCTGGTTCCAATACCGGTATATAGTTAGCCCCCTTGCAGTGAGCTTCTCTACAAGTTTATCAGCCTCCTCAATAGTTGATGCCAAATAAGGATAACAAAATGGGATTGCCTCTTCAGAAATATCAAAACTTAATTGGTTTGTGTCCGCATAAATATTATGATATTTATCAAAAATCTTTCTTTTTATTTCATGATTGCCGGTAACTTTATGCGGGGAATAAATAGATGCAAAACCTTTAGGCTCTGCATAATAGGCATGAGCATTGTCAACTATCAGCTTTGGATAAGTTTTAACAAGCTTGTCAACATTTCCATCGCATATTCCAAAATAATTAGGATACAAAATAAAACTTTCTAACGGAAAATCCCGTACAGGCATAAAATTGTCATCAATATGATAAAATAAAGGTTTTGCGCCCTCTGCAAAAACAGCATGACGAATTACATCACACAAATAATAAGGAATATAAATTTCCTGTACTCCATTATTTTTTATAATATACCTTAGCGCATCCCGCGCAAACTTAAAATCATTTTTCATAACTAATCAAAAAGGCG
>UNSK01000054.1 GCA_900552525.1 Candidatus Gastranaerophilales bacterium
TATACCTAAGGCTAAGCCAAGTGGTCCCAAAGTAGTGCCTGTTTCCATAGCACCATGGATTAGTAAGTGACCAAAAGAAGTAATTGGTATTAGAGCTCCTGCTCCAGCATATAAAACTATTCGATCATAGATACCTGCTATATCAAGGAAGGCACCTATTACAACAAAGAGACTAGTTACATGACCCGGGGTTAGTTTGGTATTATCTAATATTAACTGAGCTATCATACATACTAAACCACAAAATAGAAAAGCATAAACATAAGTCATCATATTATATTACCTCCAAACTAATGGCATTAGCTATACTAGGTATTGATTCTTTTTGAAATGTAAAAGTTGGTGAAAAGACAGCTCCAGTTGGTACTATTAATACTTTCTTATATTTTTTCTTTAACATTTCTTTATATATATAACTAAATACTACTAGTGGCAAGCAAGCTGGTCCTGATGCTCCCGCTAAGACGGGTTGTCTATCTAAATCATAAAGCATTGTACCACAGTCGTTATAGTTATCATTAAGCTCAATATTATATTTAGTCATCATATAATCTTTAAGTATATTCTTACCATATATTCCTAAGTCACCTGTTAAGATAAGATCATAATATGAGATATCTCTCTTGGTATCTTTTAAATGGTTATATATTACATCTCCTGCTGCTGGGGCCATTACTGCTCCCATATGATTTACATCTGTAGTACCCATATCTACTACTTTACCAATAGTCGCGGATTCTACTTTAACTTTACTCTTTTTGTTACTAAGTAAGATACTTACTCCTCCTGTTGAAGTAAAAGTAGCAGTCTTTGGTTTAGGTGTTCCATACTCAGTAGGATTTCTAAATTGTTTTTCAGCAGCCATATTATGACTTGAAGTAGATACTAATATTCTTTTAGCAAAGCCTCCTTCGATATAAGTACTTCCTATAGCTAGTCCTTCCCCACTAGTAGAACAAGCTTCAAATATACCAAGAAAAGGGATATTAAATTCTCTAGCCATATAGTTAGAAGCTGCGATTTGATTTTGTAAATCTCCAGATATTAATAAATCGATATCTTCTTCTTTTAATAACCCTTTTTGAGTTAATTTTTGCGCAAGGTATTTTCTGGCATTTGTTGGAAGAGCGTTAAGAATAGTCAATGAATCTGTAGCTCCGATGACATATTTTTCTAATGCCTTTTTCAACATAGGAGATTTTTCGAAAAATTCTTTAATTATAGCTAATCTATCCTGATTATTAGCAGCTTCGCTCATTTTTTCATTTAAAGTATTTGCTGTTTTGATAGGATTTGTTGTATTATTTTTTTCAACTTTAAAACTCTGTTTGTTATCTGTTGTCATAATTTGCTGACGTAGAGCTGTCAATCTTGAAGTATCAACATTTTCTCTAGTTGCAAATCCTAAATCAGGAGTTGTATCTTCTTTTTCTGTATTTGTCTGTACAGGAGCTTTTAGTTCGGCATCACTTCCTGAAGCTACAGTTGAATAATTACCGTTTGTGGCTTTATCCATTGTCTTTGTAAACTGTTCTTTGCTGGTAGTTGTCAAGGCATTAGGATTTTTTTCGATATATTCGTTAATCTGATTTAGAATATCTTTGTAATCAGGAACTTCATAAGCATCTTTATTTAAGTCGCTCAAGTGAAGTTCTTTAAATTCATCTGATAAGAATTTATTTTCTTGAACACCTATAAATTCACCGGCAGATACAGCTTTGATAAAGTTTTGTCTTTCAATTAATAACTGTTTTTCAGCATCTGTTAATTCTGGCTCAACGCCTTCAGCTTCAGCCTTTTTAAGTTTTTGATCAAGAGCTTCTAAAGCATCTTTATTCTTTTCAAACCATTCAGCACGTGCGTTGTCATAGTCTTCATGAGCCTGTGTTCTATCTTCTTCAGACTGGTTTTCTGCAATCAGTGCACTTGCGGCTGTTACATCATCTTCGCTCATAACTTGACCGTCAGCATCCGGGGTGGTGGTAAGTTCTTTTATGTATTCAGGAGAACCAGCTTCTGCTGCAACTGCTTGTCTTGTTTTATCTGTTTTACAGCTGGCAAATAATGCTTCTAAACCTTTTAGTCTGTTTCTTTGATATAATGTTTGCACAACTTCAAGGAAGAGGGCTTTTTCCTGCTCAGAAGAGTTGATTAACAATCTGCCAAATGTTTGCAGCTGTAGTTTAATATCTTTTTCACTAGGATTGCTTTCTGCATATTTAATAATTTGTCTGAAATATCTTCTGATTGCTCTCTTTATTTGAGGCTCTGGGGTATTTTCTAATGTTGCATCTTTTGGTAAGCAGCCAGAAGCAATTAACCTATCTATTAATGAATGCTTTTCGTGTGTGCTGTTATGCTTTTTAAAGCCTTCAATTGTCCATCCGGTAGAAACTGCAATAAAATAATCATTGCTAAGTTTTGAAACCTGATTTAAGTCGATTTTTCCATCAACTATTGAATCTTTAATTGCTGTTTCAAGACATTCTACATACATTTTTACAGCTTTTTCTTTATCAGGAATTTTTGCAAGCTGTTCATCTGTTAGATTGCAAACCTTTTGAATTAACGGATTTTTCTTTAAATCTTCTACAGTTAGTCCGTATTTTTTGAATTTTTCACAAATTTTTTCAAGAATTTTATCTATTTCAGTTGAGATATTTTTATTTTCTTTATTTCCATTTTCAACATTTTGAGGCTGCTTCGCATCATAAATTGAATTTTGAGCAGATGTTTTCTGTCCGCTCTGTGAAGCTTGCGGTTTATAAGTTCTTTCAGTTGTATTTACATTATTACTTACATTTGTGCCCATCTTAATACCTCATATGTATAAAGTATATAAATTTTTGCAAATTTCAGGCTTTAAAAAATCTGTTACATAACTTAATGATGTAACGATTTGTAACAATGTCTTTTAAAATCCTAAAGTTTTTTTGAAAAATGCCGTTATACATGATGTAAGGTTAAGCACATTATAAGGAGTATAGATTATGTATGCAATGTGGCCCGGATGTTATAGTTTCAGAGATGAAATCAAAATTTTTGCATTGTGGCTTAAGGAGCAGACAGAAGCCTTCATTTTAAAAGTTTATGAAATAGACCGTCTTTTGCACGGTTAAAAAAGATTTAGTTATAATTTCTCTCTTTCTCTCGTAAAAATTTTAGCTTGCAGTTTATTCTGCAAGCTTTTGTTTTACTTATACTCCTTTCCTAATTTACTTTTATTTTCGATTTTGATAGAATTATATTGAGGATTTGGGCGGAGTTCTGTTTTAAAAATGAAGAGAATATTTTTTCTTATAATATTATTTATAGTATTTTTATTTCAGACTTGTGCAGTATTTGCAGAGCCTTCTAAAGTTATGTCGTTGAATTATGATGATAATTCTGCGCTGGTTTATCTTAATATTATGGAATCTTCAGAGGGGCTCCAAAAAGAATTTAAGTATTCAAAGCTTGAAAATCCTAACAGGATTTATTTTGATATAGAAAATTCTGTGTTAATAGGCGGTAAACAGCAGCTTATATTTGAAAAATCAAATATTAAAGAGATTAAACTCTCTCAATTTACAACAAATCCGGATGTAGTTAGGGCTGTTATTACGTTTGAAGAAGGGGTTGATACTTCAAAAATCAAGTTGATTAATGTAAATGGAAATATTGTTGTAAAATGCGGAAAATTAGCCTTAACGAATGATTATTTTAACCCAATATATGAAGAGAAAGCTGAAAATTTGACCTATTCAAGTGTTGCAGTAAATTCTCAGGTTGTGCAAAAGGTTACAATCCCCCAGAATACAGTAAATGCATCAAACTCGGTTATTGCTGATATCCAGCAGGCGTTTGAAAATTCTACACTTAATAATTCTGACGGAAAAACATATGATTCGGTTGTTTCTATTGATTTATCTTCAGATTTAAAGCTTCGAACCAAGTATTATATAAATGGATATTATATAAAAAACGGAGGTTTGCTGGTAAGCGGGCTGGGGCAGATTACTGCTTCAAAAATGTTTTATCTGGACAGCCCAAAGCGTGTTGTTATAGATATGCCTAATACTTTTGTTGATACAAAAATTAGGAATAAAGAGCTTAAAATTTGTCCTGATGGTTCGTGTAAGGATGTGGCAAAAATAGGCCAATTTGAATATAACAAAGCAAGGCTTGTTGTCACAACAGACAAACCGGAAAAATATATTCCTGTGTTTTCTGCGGATGCACAGTCTTTGCTTTTTATTAATGCAGATAAATTAAAACACACTGATTTAGTAAACTGTGTGGCAAATTTAGGTAAAGGGTATGTGCGTAAGATAGATAATAAAACAAATGAACTGATTTTGTCTTTTACTAACCCTGTAGTGCACTCTATTCTTAGAGATGATAAGGGTTTAAATATTTATCTATTCAATGTAAAAAGCTATAATGAGCTAGATTTAATTAAAACTCTTCAAAATACGTACTATAAAGAACTGACCTTTTCTTTGCTTCCGCAGATAGGCGTCAGAGCATCAATGAGCTTAAATGAGAGTGATGTTGTAAAAATTGACCAGAGTGTAGATGGCAAAGCAATAAAAATTACTATTACTCAAGGGGTTGTTAATGTTAAGGATACTCCAGTTGTTACTGCTCCTGTTAAAAAGCCTTCTACAAAAGGTAAAGTTGTTCTTGATGCAGGCCACGGGGGAAGCGATTATGGTGCAATAAGAGAAGGTATCAATGAAAAAGATATTACTCTGGATGTTACGCAAAGAGTGGCATCAATATTAAAGTCGAAAGGGTATAAAGTTGCGCTTACGCGTGTAGATGATAAATATGTATCGCTTCAGGAAAGAGTGGAATTTTCAGAGAATGAAGCGCCGGAAATATTTGTCAGCATTCATGTTAACTCCGCAGTTGCAGTTGAACCTAAGGGTATAGAAACGCATTATTATCACGATTACAGCAAAGAGCTGGCCAAAACAGTTCATGCTCATTTAATTAAAGGTATAGATACAAAAGATAGAGGCTTGTTTAAGTCTAAGTTTTATGTTATAAATCATACGACTGTTCCTGCAATCCTTGTAGAAATGGGCTTCATTTCTAATGATGAGGAGCGTGCTGCGCTTGTAACAGATTCAAGAAAGCAGAAAACTGCAAAAGCAATAGCTGAGGGTATAATTGAGTACATTAAATCACAACAATCTAAATAACAGACC
Organism: Candidatus Gastranaerophilales bacterium; assembly: GCA_900552525.1. Classification (GTDB taxonomy): domain Bacteria; phylum Cyanobacteriota; class Vampirovibrionia; order Gastranaerophilales; family Gastranaerophilaceae; genus CAG-196. The sequence continues at coordinate 5,196 of UNSK01000054.1, forward strand.
TGTAGGATTTTTTGATTCAGGAGTCGGAGGTTTATCCGTATATGCAAGATTTAAACACCTTTTACCTGTAGAAAATACTTTGTACTACGGTGATTTAGCACATATGCCTTATGGTGATAAGACAAAAGAAGAGCTTGTCAGCTATGCAAGAACGATTCTTGATTTTTATAAGTTAAAAGGTGTAAAAGCTGTTGTAATTGCTTGTAATACATCTTCTGCACAAGCATACGATATAATCAAAGAAGAGTACGGGTTTAAAATTTATCCGATAATTCAATCCTGTGCCAAAGTTATTGCTTCTATGAAAGTGAATAGAATAGGTGTTTTTGCAACTCAGGCCACTGTAAACTCTGGAGCGTATAAAAAAGAATTAATGAAGTATAATTCTGCTCTGGAAGTATGTGAACTTGCCTGCCCTGATTGGGTTCCGATAGTGGAGAGCGGGAATTATGATAATCCGGAATCTATAGCTGCTGTAGAGATGCATGTAGAGGAGATGCTCAAATTTGCACCTGATAAAATAATTCTTGGATGTACTCATTACCCTTATTTGATGTCTTTGTTAACAAAGTTTGCTCCCAAGGAGCTATTTATAGATCCTGCGAAAATTTTTGTTGAATACATAAAGAATGATTTTGAAAGTTTAGGTCTTTTAAACAATTCGCAAACAGCCGGTTATGAGAAGATGTTCGTAAGTGCTAACCCTGAAAGCTTTACCGAGCATTCAAAAATTTTCTACGAACTTCACAAAACTCCTGAGCTGGCCTAAGCACGGGAAAATACTTCAACATTAATATCATCAAATGTGTTATTAAAGAAGTATGCAGATGACGCAACCATAGAAGCATTGTCAGTACAGTATTTCATAATTGGAGCGTAAACATCATAACCTTCCTCTTTTAAGCTGAAAATCTTTTTCCTTATTTCAGAGTTTGCAGCAACCCCGCCGGCGAGAACAACCTGCTTATATCCTGTTTCCTCCAGAGCGTGTTTAACCTTTTTAAAAAGTGTTGAAGAAACACATTCCTGAAAACTTGCACAAATATCATTAACAGGCATTTCTTTTCCGTCAAAGCTTTTAACAAGTCTGAGTACAGCAGTTTTAAGCCCGCTGAAACTAAAATCATACCCGCCGACTTTAGCTTCTGGAAGCTTGAATGCGTGCGGATTTCCAATTTGTGCCAGCTTATCCAGCTTAGGTCCTCCGGGATAAGGCAGTCCGATTAGGCGCGCAACTTTATCATAAGCTTCTCCTACTGCATCATCAATAGTTTCTCCAATAATTTCCATTTCAGAGAAAGAACTTACTTTTATAATTTGTGTATGACCGCCGCTTACAAGAAGTGCAATAAACGGAGGTTCCAGATTTGTGTCAATAAAATTTGCTGCCAGATGTGCATTTAGGTGGTTAACTCCGATAAAAGGTTTATCATATGCTAATGCAAGGGTTTTAGCAGCATTCATTCCTACCAGAAGACAGCCGACAAGCCCCGGACCTACTGTACTTGCAAAAGCTGTGACATCTTTTCCTGTTACACCTGCCTGCTTAAATGTTTCATCAATGACAACATTTATTGCTTCAAGATGTTCTCTTGCTGCAATCTCAGGGATTACCCCGCCAAATTCTTCGTGAATTTTTATTTGTGATGCAACTACATTGGCAATTACTTCTCGTCCGCCTTTTACAATAGCACAGGCCGTTTCATCACAGCTGGATTCTATTGCCATAATTAATGAATTTTCATTTAATGTAACAGGTTCGTTACTGAATAATTTATACTTTGTCTTGTTCATAGTAATATTATAGTACAAAATAAAATGAATTGAATGCGGGATGTCCCCCGCACAAATGGTGAAAAATATGAAGTTTTTAGATAAAGCAAAAATAAGAATAATATCCGGTCACGGCGGAAACGGTATGGTTGCTTGGCGTCGAGAAAAATATGTTGATAAAGGCGGGCCAGCCGGAGGTGACGGAGGAAGAGGCGGTGATATTTATTTCGTTGCCGATGAAAATATGTCTACGCTTCTTGATTTTAAACTCAAATCAGTTTTTAAAGCTCCATCGGGTGAAAATGGCGGAATAAAAGGTATGCATGGAGCATGTGCAAAGGATTTATATATAAAAGTTCCTTTAGGAACTGTTGTAAAAGACTCGAAAACCGGAAAAATTATTGCAGATTTAACTGAAAATGAACAAACCGTTCTTGTAGCAAAAGGAGGCAGAGGCGGACGCGGAAATGCAAGATTTGCAACTGCTCAAAAGAGGGCTCCGCAGTTTTGTGAACCTGGTGAACCAGGTATTGAGAGAGTACTTGAGTTAGAGTTAAAATTAATCGCTGATATAGGGCTGCTGGGTATGCCAAATGCCGGAAAGTCAACTTTCATCAGTGCCGTAAGCTCTGCAAGACCAAAAATAGCAGACTATCCATTTACTACCCTTGTTCCTCATCTAGGGGTAGTTAAAAAAGCTGATGGAGGCTCTTATGTTCTTGCCGATATTCCGGGACTTATTGAAGGTGCGTCTGAAGGTATAGGGCTTGGGCATGAATTTTTAAGACACGTTGAAAGATGCAGGTTTTTAATTCATGTTGTAGATTTGACAGCTGAAAACCCTGTAGAAAATTATAAAATAATTAATAATGAACTAAAAAAACATTCTGAAAGTCTGGCAAACCTGTATCAAATTCTGGTGCTGAATAAAATTGATGCTGTTGCCGCAGAGGATTTAGATAAATTTATCTCAGAGTTTAAACCTCTTGCAAGTGATATTTTCCCTATATCTGCTGTAACTAAAGAAGGTGTAAATGAACTTCTGTACTTTGTTTCACAAAAGGTTGATGAGATTCCAAAACCTGAGTTTAATATAGATGTCGAAGAAGATTTAGGTGCATATGACAATGATGACAGTGCGTTCGAAATAACAAAACTAGATAAAGAAACGTATTTAATATCAGGAGGGAAAATAAACCGGCTTGCAAAAGTTACAGATGCAAGAAATACTGAACAGGTTGTAAGACTTCAAAATATCCTGAAAAGTATGGGGGTATTTGAGGAATTGCATAAACACGGGTTAAAAAATGGAGATACCGTTATTTTGGGCCACCTTGAACTCGGTTATTATGACGATGAAATCTGGGGAGAGGGGAGTAAAGTATAATTAATGCAGAGTGCAATAGAACAGGCGCTTAGGTGTGAAATAGATGTTCCTGTCGGCTGTGTTATAAAAAAAGATGGGCAAATTATAGCTGCTGCTCATAATCGGCGTGAATTAGATAAAGATGTAACAGCACATGCTGAAATGCTTGCTATTAGAGAAGCTCAGAAAAAACTTAATACTTCAAGATTAACCGGATGTGAAATGTATGTTACGCTTGAACCTTGTCCGATGTGCAGTTGGGCAATAATTCAGTCTGGTATAAAAACACTCTACTTTGGGGCTTATAATCCGGAATACGGTATTTTATTATCAAACCCTCAGTATTTACCTCCGCCTCTTGCTAATTCAAAAATTAAAGTGTATGGTGGTATTGAAGAAGATAAATGTAATAAAATATTAGAAGAGTTTTTTAAGAAGATAAGATGATTACAAAAGAAGAATTAGACGCGCTCGCTGCGAAATATGAAACAAAAGATTTTATAAAAGATGACCCGATACAATTTTTGCACCGCTTTAATGATAATGGTAAAGAAGATGCAGAATTAGCAGGCTTTATAGCATCTCTTTTTGCATATGGTAATCGCAAAATGTTTATTTCAAAGCTCAATGATTTATTCGCCAGAGCTGATAATGATATTGCAAATTATGTAAAAAATGGTGATTTTGCTAATCTCAAAGGAATGGAATATAGATTTGCAAAAGATTACGATATAATACCTGTGTTTGAAATCCTAAATAAGCTTTACAGCTCATCAAAAGGACTGGAAGAGCTATTTAGTTATGCTTTTAAGTCTGAAAATTTTTTGCAGACAGTTGTTGACTATTTTTATTCTAATGCTCCGAAAACTGCTGAGCACGGCTTTTATCATATGATACCTAATCCAGCAAACGGAGGCGCAATGAAACGGATGAATATGTATTTACGCTGGATGGTGCGCTCCTCAGAAGTAGATTTAGGTATTTGGAAATTTATGCATCCTAAGGACTTATTAATTCCTCTTGACGTCCATGTGGCAAGGGTGTCCAGAAGTATGGGACTTTTAAATCGAAAAAGTAATGATTTCAAAGCTGTATTAGAGCTAACCGAAAAACTTCGGGAATTCTGTCCGGAGGATCCTGTAAAATATGATTTTGCAATGTTTGCTTTTGGTGTAGAATTAAATAAAGAAAAGTTAGGAGTTTGATTTATGAATAATAATTATTTTGACCTTGGTTCAAAGAAGTTTTTAATAATTACACTGGTAATACTGGCCTGCTTCTTTTTATTAATTGTAAAAGCGTTTAATGATCTTTCAGATGCACAGGCTAATATGGAAAACAATCAACCTCAAAAGCAAGCAGCAGTTGATATAAATAATGTTATGAACACAATGCCTAGACCTACGGACTCCGAAGAGCAAAATCAGGAAGAGCAGCCGGCAGAACAACAATACGAACCTCAGCAGAACAGAGGCTTAAATGTAGATATTCAATCTTCTGTTAATGCAACTGAAGAATTAAAACCTATTGATGATAATGAAGCGCTGCCAGCGCAAGCTGTAGAACCTGTGCAGGAAAACAACCAGAGTTTGTCTGCGGAACAACAGCTGGAATTGCAATTCTTAAGTGCACGTAAAAATAAAGACGAAAAACAGTATGTAAAAGCCTTGGAAGAGTATAAAGCTATTGCAGAAAATAGTACTGATGCAAATGTGAAAGCAAGATGCTATGAAGAAATGGCCGATGTATACGGAATAGTAAAACGTTACGGAACCGCTTTGTCATACGCTCAAAGAGCATACAATGCTGCACCGACTACTTCAAGGGAAATGCTAATCGCCAGATTGTATTACAAGACCGGCGAGATTGATAAGGCTACTAAGAGAGTTAATAACATATTACAAAGAGATTTTTCTAACGACAGATAGTTTATAAAAGGATAATTATGGCACCGGAATTATTAGATACATCAAGAATAAGAAAACTTTTATTTTTAGGCCCGAGAGGATCTTATAGTGATTTTGCAAAAAATACATTTATTGATTCTTTCAATCTTAATTGTGTAAGTACAAATTTGAAATCTATTTCCAGCATTATTCGAGCATTAAAAGATGAGAATAGTGAAGACATTGCTGCTGTAATTCCTATAGAAAACTCTATAGAAGGCATCGTAAGGGAAACTCTTGATAATTTATCTTCGCTTAAGAAAGAAGACTTTAAAATTATTGCAGAAACAACAATGGGTGTAGAACATGCGCTTGTCGGGTTTGCAGAACATAAATCTGATATAAAAGTTGTTCGTTCTCATCCTCAGGCTCTTGCACAGTGTAAAAGATATCTGCAAGAAAATTTTCCGGATTCATTGATTGAAGAAGCAACTCTTTCTACATCAGCCGGTATACGTTCACTTGTTCCATCTGATAAGTCTATAGCTGCAATTGGCAGTCTTGAGTGTGCAGAAATGTATCATATTCCGGTAATAGAAGAAAATATTAATGATGAAACAAACAACCAGACCCGTTTTATTCTGCTTGGTAAATTTTTATCACCTCAAACAGGTAATGATAAAACAAGTATTACATTTTCTACCGAGAATAAAGCAGGTGCGCTGAGTAAGATTTTAACAATACTTGATGCTCACGATATAAATATGTCTTACATTGATTCCCGCCCTTCCAAAAAGGAGCTTGGAGAATATGTGTTTTACATAGATTTTGAAGGGCATATTCTTGATGAAAAAATAAAAAAGGCTTTTGAAGAAATTATGCCGCTGGTAAAAATGTTTTATGTAATAGGTTCATACCACGCAATAGGATAAGCTTGCATTTTGAGTTTGTTTATATTATATTTACCCCTGTGGACTCTTACGTGAGTAAGATTCTGAGTACACGTGCCCGGTGGGGGCTGGGGTGGTACCTACGCCTTACTAAGGAGCAAATAGAAAAGGAAGAAAAAATGAACTTAAAGAACAAACAAGAAATTATCGAAAAATTCGGTGCTAATGCAAAAGATACTGGTTCTGCAGAAGTACAAATCGCAATGTTAACTAAAAAGATTTCAGAACTTACTGAACATATGAAATCTAACAAAAAGGACTTTGCTACAAAACGCGGTCTTTTAATGATGGTAGGTAAAAGAAAAAGACTTCTTTCATTCTTAAAAGAAAAGAATCTTGAAGGTTACAGAAGCTTAATTAAAGAATTAGGTATAAGAGGTTAGTAATAAAAGAAGCCGGTTTTTTAAACCGGCTTTTTTTGTGACATTAACGTTTTTGCCCAATTGTAACAGTTCGTTATAATTGGGCAAAATTTTTTCTAAAAAATACTT
>UNSK01000055.1 GCA_900552525.1 Candidatus Gastranaerophilales bacterium
AGATCTTACAACAGGCATCTGCAACTCTTTTAGCATCATCCAGAAACCTTAAAGCGCAAAATGTTATGGGGTTATTATCAAGTGTTAACCAATAAAAAAGGAAACTGTAAAAGTTTCCTTTTTCTATATTAATCTTCAAATTGTTCTGCTATTTCAAATGGTTGTTCTGCAAGTTTAAGTGTCTCTCTATCAATTATACCTCTTTTTAGTTCTGTGAAAGAAGCTTTTTTAGAGTTAAATTTTTTCTTCAAAAATTCATATGCAACTTTTGGATCGCATTTGGTACCGCAGGTGAACAAATCAACAGCTGCATAACCTAATTCCGGCCATGTATGTATAGCCAGATGACTTTCAGAAATAATTACGACCCCGCTAACACCGTACGGATTGAACATATGAAAGCACTTTTGAACGATTGTTGCACCGCACTCAAGAGCCGCGTCTATCATGTACTTTTCTACTTTATCATTGCTATTAAGAATGTTGGGATCACATTCAAAAAATTCTGCAAGAACGTGTTGTCCTAAGTTTACTTTGTCCAAGTTTTGCTTTTCAAGCTCGTCAAGTGAAGATGATACAATTGTCAATTCATGTGCCTCCTTTTCTAAAGGTGCGTTATGCACCAATTAAATTTTTTACTAACTTCTATATATTACTATAAAAAACAAAAAATTTGTATAATTTACACTTAATAGGTGTCATGTAAAGATTTTGTTACAATAAGCCGAGTGGAGAGGATATGAAAAGCGCTCAACTGGCACTTTTCAATCTACCACAATAAATTTATCCCGATATTAAGATTATGTAAGGAAATCTTAATTTTGACAAAATATGGGATATAATAAAATTGCAAAGGATGAATAAAATATGAAGGAGAAAGATATGCAATCAGTTGAAGAAATTCTAGGCAAATTAGAAACAGCAGATAATACAACAAAAAATAGAATAGAAAATATTCTTGTAGATAAAGGTAAAGCTGTAGTGCCAGAGCTTGTTCATCAATTGCAGGTTGTAAGAGGCGTTAAACGCGGGGTTGTTGCGATGACTCTTATTAGAATTGGCGAAGCTTCTGTTGAATATCTTAAAAAAGCTGCTAATAATAACAAAGACTTTGAATGGGTTGCAAAATACCTTATTTCTGAAATTAAAGGCGTAGCAGCTTAAGTTTATTCGGTGAAAGAGTGATAGAAAAGATTAAGGTAGAAATTTATACAGATGGTGCTTGTAGCGGAAATCCGGGACCTGGTGGCTACGGCACCATTTTAGTACATAAAGATGCTAATGGCATTAAGCATGAAAAAGAATTGTCAGAAGGCTTTAAATGTGTGACAAACAACCAGATGGAACTGCTGGCTGTTATCACCGGGCTGGAAGCTTTAAAGAAACCATGCTCTGTAACATTATATTCTGATAGTAAATATGTGGTTGATGCTTTTAATAATCATTGGATAGATGGTTGGATTAAAAAAGGCTGGAAAACTGCTGGCAAATCTCCTGTTAAAAATGTTGATTTATGGAAAAGACTCCTTGCAGCAAAAGAAAAACACGAAGTTGAATTTATCTGGGTAAAAGGTCATGCCGGTCATGAATATAATGAACGCTGCGATGCCCTTGCTGTTGCTGCTTATAAACAAGACGAGCTTAAGGATTTAACCTAGTCCTTTTTGTCATCCTCCGGTTCTTTTGTTTCCGGCTCTTCTTTTGTTTCTGTCGGAATATCCTTTTCCGGCGTTGTTTCTTCTACTTCTTCAGTGATAGTTTCCAAGTCTTCGGTAGCGGCTTCAAAATTTTCTGTCGATTCAGAAACAATATCTGCTGTTTGCGCATTGAGCGATTGAATATCTTTTCTGGCATCAATCTCTTTACCGACACTTATTCCCCAGGATGTCTGTTCTACAACTCCGGTTCCGCTCATGCCGGCTCCAGCTGTTGCCATTGCTGTGAATGCATAAGCCCAGGCGCTTGCACTCCCAAATGCACTTGCAAATCTAGCAGAATCTCTTGCAGCTTTGGCGCCTGATACAACATTTGTTGTTTGAGATGCCGCTTCAACAAAACACATAAGCCGGGTAGATTCATCAAAACTTTCGGCAAAATCTGTTGTTTCTTGTACAGTTTGGACTGTATCAGCAGCATCTTCTAAGTTTGATTGGTGCTCAGCATTCTCATTATTGATGTCTGATATATTTTCTGATGCTTCATCCGTAAGTGTATTAATGTCTACACCAATTGAGCCCATATATTCGATTGCTTCATTATATTTTTGTTTATCAGCTTCGCTTAATGTTTCACCTGCATCTATCTTTGCCTTTAGTGCGAAATAAGTTTCTTTGTAGGTTTCGTACTCATCTTGCTTGTCTTGTATTTCTTCTGAATTTTGTTCAGAAATTTCTTGTGCTTCCTGTGTAGAGGCTTTGACTGCTTCATTAATATCTCCCATATCTGATTGAATGGCAGTCAGATTTTGCTGATATATATTCATTTCGTCTTTTAAATCATCGCAAGCCTCTTTTTCATCTTTATTAGGCTTATCTGCCATGTACATTGTCCCGGTTGCAAGAGCAAGTGGTGCACTTATCATCCAGGAACGGTCTTGTGCGTCAGAATCCTGAGAATACGCATTTTTCTGTTCCGAGTAACCGTTTTCCATATGTTCTTGATAAGTGGATTGATAGTTTTCTTCAGCCATTCTGTTGACACAATCATCAAAATTTTCGCCATCTTTTAATAAGTTCCAGCGTTTGCATCCTTCTTCTCCCATTGACTGCATACAATCAATGGTGGTAGCTTTCGCCTCTTGAGCGCATCGCAGCGCGTTGTTTTGAAATAGATCACCATTAACCCAATTGCTAGCCGCTTTGCTTATTGTTTTATCAAAAGCTTTTTTGCCTACATTTTTAGCAACGCTTCCCATGGCAAGTCCTGCAACTCCTGCTGCTGCATCCAATCCGGCACGAACTTTGGATTTCCCTGTATTTATATTATAGTTGTCTGGATTGAAATCGGAGTCTGATGTTTCATACACATTTTCATCTTCAGAGCTTTCTGCTTTCCAATTTTGGATTATACCTTTATAATTATTATTGATTTTTTCGATTGAGTCAGCGTCAATTTTCATTGTATTTCCGCCGTAGTAGTAATCCTGCCAGCATTTTTGTGCATATGATTCGGAGGCGAGTGCTTTTTGTAGGCTGAATGTTGTCATGTATTTCTCCTTTTAATTTAACATAACATTTGATATAATATGTTATGTTGCATATGAAAGTTATCGGCATTTTTTTTAAAAACTTTAGGTATTTCAGAAATATTGTTACAAATTTTAACAATGAAGACCGGCGAAATTGTATATTTCAAAACACTTAAAGAGAGTTCTAGCTATATTATTGAGGATTGTTTAACATAACATATTATATCAAATGTTATGAGCCCAATTGTAGAGGGCTTTTTAGCTCCTTACTGCAGCTAAATGTTAACTTTTGTAACAATATTTAAGCCTCTTGAAATCACATATTTTTTAAATACTTTATATATATGTAAGACTGAAAAAAGATGGTGAATTAAAATGGCAATCGCAAATTTACACGAAACACTATTAAGCTACAAGTTAAGACGAAACCAGCTGAACCTTGAAATTACTCAGTGGCAGAGTCAAAAAACTTTAGGCACATATTCACAGGCTGATGCTCAGTCTTTAAAATCTGCTGAAACAAATGCTTTAAGAAGACATTATAAAGAAATTTTTGAAGGCGACGAAACTTTACAGGAACAGTATACTGATTATACAGAAATGCCTGATTTCGAAGCTGAGATTGATAAATTAACTGCAAAATATCAAGATCAATTTGATGAGTTAACTGCCTGGGAAACTGCAATAGATGCGCAAATAACTACAGCAAGTGCTGAACTTGAAGAAGTTAATGCTTATATGGAATCTATCAAGTCTATGCTTTCAAGCAACATTCAAGAAGATTTCAATTATGGATTAAACGGCTAATTAATGTAGAAGCCAAATTCCAAGCAGAGCAAATGTTATTAATGCGATATTATAATGCAGGAATGTTGGTATACAGGTATCAAAGATATGATTGTGCTGTCCGTCTGCATTTAATCCGGATGTCGGACCTAATGTCGTATCAGAAGCCGGTGAGCCTGCATCTCCAAGTGCCGCAGCTGCTGCAAGAAGAACTATTATTTGCTGCGGATTAAATCCCTGCTTTACACAAATAGGGATAAAAAGAACTGCTAGTATAGGGATTGTACCAAATGAAGTTCCAATTCCTATAGTTATAAATAAACCTATTATAAGTATAAATAAAGAGCTCAGATAAATATTTGAAGGTAATATGGGAAGCAGTGTATTAACTAGTGTTTCAATCGAGCCGGTTTCTTTGAGAACATTGGCAAATCCTGCAGCAACAAGCATGACAAAAGCTATATAGCCCATCAGGTAAATTCCTTCATTCATCATATGATCCATTTTTTCCTGAGGAATGACTTTAAATGAAAATATTATACCCAGTCCGACAAGAGCGCCTAGCGGAAGCGATTTTGTTATTAGCTGTACAACAAATGTAGCCAGTGCCGCAATAATTACAATCCAGTGTTTTAAAAGGAATTTTGAAGCTTGAATTTCAGGCGCAGAATTATCTTTTTCCTGATAAATTCTTGGCTTTCTATATGTAATAAATACTGCAACGATAAGCCCTGCAATCATTCCCAATCCAAGTATTGATGTATATTTCCATATATCATTTCTTAAGACATTTACTCCGTTTTGTATCATATTATCTGCTATTAGGTTTTGGAATATAAGCCCGAATCCTGCAGGAATAGCAATGTAAGGCATTTTTAACCCGAACGCAAGTATACATGCAACTGCCCTGCGGTCAACCATTAGCTTATTCATTATCCCAAGAAGGGGGGGAATTATAATAGGAATAAATGCTATGTGTATTGGTACAATATTCTGTGAAGCCATAGCTATAAGTGCAAGAATACCAAATAAAACATATTTTTTGCCATCAACAACTTTGTTTATTTTGCCTGAGATTATATTGGTAAATCCTGAATGTGCCATTGTGGCAGCAAAAGCTCCAAGCAGAATGTAACTTAAAGCTGTTTCAGAATTTCCCCCCATTCCTGATATAAAAGTGTTCATTATGTGACTAATATCCAAGCCTGCTGTAAGTCCGGCAAGTATTGTGGATATTATAATCGCAAGAAGCACATTAATTTTTTTTACACATAAGAAACATAATAATATAATCGAGATTAATGCAGGGTTAGTACAAATGTGTATTAAAGTATCCATTTACTTAGTTTCAGCTTCCTGTAAAAGGTTTATAATCTGAAGTGCTGCTTCTTTCTGCACATCTATAGGAAGGCATTTTAAGTACTCAAAAGCTTCGGCTATTTTTTGGTCTGTATCGTACCACCTTCTAAGTACATAAGTAAAAGCATCAGTTAAAATATTATCAGCTAAATCAATGCCGTTTTCTTTTGATATTTTTATGATTAAATCAGCACATTCGTACTGTGTCATTATATTGGCATTTCTCATCAAACTTACTGCCAAACTTACTGTGGGATCAACATCATACCAACGCTTATGCATACAAACACCTTTTCCTCTTTAATATAATAGTATATTTTTTAAGCTATTTTGTCAATTGTGAAATTATATTTGTCTTTTTATTTTCATCTTGAGTTGACAATATTATAGTTTTGTCTTTTGAAGTTTCTCCCTTGATGATTTGTATACTTGTTTTAGGCAGCTTAAATTGTTTTGATAAAAATTCAATAAGAGCTTTATTGGCTTTATTTTCAATAGGCTGAGCAGTAACTTTAACTTTAATAAACTCTTCTTCCAAAATAATTTCGTTTCTGGAAGAATTCGGAACTATTCTTATGCGTATTAAAACTCCATCAGGAGTTGATTTTATCAGGTCTGTCCTCATACTTTTTGGAAAACCATTACATATTCATGCTTAAATATATAAAATCCTCCGGCAAGAGCTCGGTAACGCCACAGATTTGCAGTTTTTCCCTTTGCACGCTCATTACCCTGCATATCTTTAATAATAATTGCTTTAGTAATGAAGCCGAGCTTATTCATTCTTGCCATGCACTCAAAGCCGAGTGGAATATGCTGAGAATTAGCGTACTTATCACCTATTATAAGGCAGGCAAAACGTCCTTTTTCTAAAAGGTCATATCCGTTTTTTGCAACTTTTTCAAACAAATCATAAAATTCTTCTGTAGTTGCGCAGTTAGATAAATCTTCTTTTTTATCAGAGAATTTGATAATATCATCATAAGGCGGATGAAGCATTAAAAGTTGAGCTTTTTTAGCTCCCATAATATCTAATCTGGCTTTAATCTTTTCTTTTGCTATTTCACTGGCAGAATCAGCACAGATAATATTAACGTCTGTAACAAGCTGTTTTGGTGTGAACTTTTCAGAAACAGATTCTGCTAATTCATCTTTTAATTCAACACCAATGCATCTTCTTCCCATGTTTATGGCTTCAATACCTGAAGTTCCTGAACCAAAGAATAAATCCAAAACGATATCATTCTTTTTGGTGTATCTTTCATAAATCTGCTGGGCAATCTGGGGAATATAATTTCCATGGTATTCATTTGAATGTCCGCCTTCTTTTAATCTGTTAGGAAATTCCCAGAGAGTATCTGTTTTTATATGATCATACTCCCGCCATTTTTTTAAATTAATATCACTATAAGCTGTTGTTTTAACTGCATTATTATCAACGACCTTTAAATCAGCCTTTTTGATAACCTTTTGTTCTTTTAAATTTGATTTAACCATACCTCTCCCCAATTAATACATATAGTTTAAGGTATTTACTAAATTTTGTAATCAAATAAATAGATGATTTATAAAAAAATCTGCTGTCTATTAAAATAATGGCAGCAGATTTTGTGAAAAATGAGAAAGTGTTGTTACTTAGCCATTTCTTGAAGTTTCTGGCATGGTTCGCATGGCTGTTTCTCAGGCACGCTGCATGGAGATTTTGCACAAGGGTTGCAAGGTACAGCCTTCTTAGCGCAAGGATCACAAGGTGCGGCTGCGCCTGTAGTACATGGGCATGGATCAACTGTTTTCTGGCAAGGATCACATTTCTTTTCTTTTTTGCATGGATCACATTTAGCCTTCTTACAAGGGTCAGCTTTTTTAGCACAGGAGCAGTCAGCCTTTTGTTTTTCACATTTAGGGCAGTGTCCCCAGTATGCAGGATTTAAGCTTGACCATTCAAAAGCGTTTGCACTGTGAGTTCCGATTACGGCAGCGATACCTAAAACTGCCAAAACTGATAATGTTTTTTTCATCTCTTACTCCTTTAACTTGACATGAATAAACTGTATTTTTAATACATATTTATTGTAAGAAATGAGCAGTGTTTTACCATAACCCGAGCGGATAAAGATTTTTAGACAAATGTCTAATTTCTTGACCGGTCAATTAGTTTATTGTCATTATTCCAGCTGAATGATGAACGAATTTCCTGTCCAATTTTTTCAATCAAATGGTTTTGTGAGGCAGTGCGTAATTCTTTGAATTTACCCCCTCCATTCTGCATTTCATCCATAAATTCATTTGCATATTTGCCGCTCTGAATATCAGACAAAATGTTCTTCATTTCAGCTTTAACGCCGGAGTTAATTAGCCTGTTTCCTCTTGTTAAATCGCCGTATTCCGCATTGTTGGAAATAGAATAATGCATATCTTCAATTCCGCCCTGATATATTAAATCAACAATAAGCTTTAATTCATGGCAGACTTCAAAATATGCCATATAAGGAGAATATCCTGCTTCAACGAGAGTTTCAAATGCAGTCTTTATTAGGGCAGAACAGCCGCCGCATAGTACGGCCTGTTCTCCGAATAAATCAGTTTCAGTTTCTTCTCTGAATGTTGTTTCAATAATTCCCGCACGTCCAGAGCCGATTGCTGAGGCATAAGAAAGAGCTGCTTCTTTAGAATCTCCGCTGTAATCCTGTGCAACAGCAATAAGTGAAGGAACTCCACGACCGTCTTTATATTCACTTCTAACTGTATGCCCCGGTGCTTTAGGTGCAACCATAATTACATTAATATTCTCAGGTGCTTTTATAAAACCATAGTGAATGTTAAATCCATGTGAAAACATTAAATACTGACCGGCTTTTAAATATGGCTTAATTTCTTTTTCATAAACCTCTGCCTGAACCTCGTCAGGAATAAGGATTTGTATAATATCAGCCTGTTTTACCGCATCGGAAATAGACATTGTTTTTAGTCCGTAATCTTTGGCTTTTATATCAGAAGCTCCACCTTGTCTTACGCCGATTACTACATCACAGCCGGAATCCTTTAAGTTTAATCCCTGTCCGTATCCTTGTGAACCAAAACCAATAACAGCAATCTTTTTGCTTTTTATCAAATCTTTGTTAATATCTTTATCTGTATATATTTTTAAACTTTTCATAAATCCTCCATGTAATTACGGCCGGAGTATGTATCCGACCGTATAAGTTTTTATTATTCTGTTAATGTTGTCTGTTCGCCTTCTGTCATATCCTCTATAGAACATCCTCCGGAAGGAATTGTATCCCCGTCATCGTCCTTATCAGTATTGACAATCTTGTTAACAGAAACAACCGTGTCATTGTCTGTGAGGTTTTGCGCTCTAACGCCGGTTGCAGGTCTGCCCTGACAAGAAATATCACCGGCCTTAATCCTTGTAACAATTCCGTTTGCAGTAACCATCATTATTTCGTCTTTTTCTTCAACGATAGTTAGGGCAACAAGTCGGGACATATTAGATTTAAATTTAGTAGCAATAAGACCTATACCGCCTCTGTTTTGTGTCCTGAATTCAGATAGTTTTGTTCTCTTTCCAAATCCGTCAGAAGTTACTACAAGTAAGTCTGCATCGTAATTTCTTGGAACTATGTCACAGCCAATAATTGTGTCAGCAGCACGAAGTTTCATTGAATTTACACCTCTTGCGCTTCTTCCGAGCGGTCTTAAATCTTCAATCGGGAATCTGATAGCCATACCGCAGGACGTACCAATAATTATTTCATCGTTCGGATTAGCAAGCTTAACCCAGTTGAGTTTGTCACCTTCTTCAAGAGAAATCGCAATTATACCGCTTCTCCTTATGCTTGCAAAGTTATCAAGCTCAATTCTCTTGATATAACCCTTTTGTGTAAGCATAATCAGATTTAAATCATGTGAGAAATTACTTACAGGAACAACTGCTGTAATTCTTTCTCCCTGTTCAATTGGAAGCACGTTTACGATAGGTAATCCTTTGGACTGTCTGCCGCCTTCAGGGAAGTCATAGACATTAAGACTGTAAACGATACCCTTTGAAGAGAAGAATAATACTTTGTCATGCATCATTGCAGTAAAGAAATGCTGTATGTCATCATCATCTTTTGTTTTCATGCCGGCTTTACCGCGTGTTGCACGGTTCTGACGTTCAAAAGTATCTAAAGAAATTCTCTTCAAATATCCCTGATGAGTAATAAATACTGCCATCTGAGTATTCGGAGTTAAATCTTCTATTGTAACTTCGCCCTGTTCCGGAACAATCTGGGTTTTTCTGTCATCACCGTATTTTTCTTTGTCTTCAAGAAGTTCAGATTTGATAATATCAAGAACTTTTTGTCTATCTGCAAGAATTTCTTCATATTCAGAAATCTTTTTCAACAATTCATCGTATTCATTCTTAATCTTATCTTGTTCCAATCCGGTTAATCTTCTTAACTGCATTTCTAAGATAGCATTTGCCTGATCTATATCGAGTCCGAAACGGCTCATCAAACCGACTCTTGCATCATCAGTTGTTTTAGATTTTTTAATAAGTTCAATGACTTCATCTAAAGAGCCTAATGCAATCAATAAACCTGCTAAAATATGAGCTCTGATTTTTGCTTTCTTTAAGAAGTAAATAGTTCTTCTTGTAACGATTTCAACTCTATGTTCAACAAATTCATTAAGCACTTCATAAAGGTTTAACAATCTAGGCTGCTTTCCGCAGAGAGTAACCATGTTAACCCCGAAGGTTGTTGCAAGCTGTGTATATTTGAATAAATTATTCTTAACAACTTCCGGCTTAGCATCGCGTTTAAGCTCAATTACAATACGCATACCTTCACGGTCAGATTCATCTCTGATATCAGAGATTCCGTTAATCTTTTGTTCTTTAACAAGATCTGCAATTTTTTGAATAAGCATAGACTTGTTAACCTGATAAGGAATTTCAGTAACAATTATAGCTGTTCTTGTTTGTCTGCCTGCTCCGCCAGGAATTTCTTCAATCGTTGCAACCGCAGACATCTTGATTGAACCTCTGCCTGTTTCATACGCCTGCTTAATATCATTTAAACCAACAATAGTAGCAGCAGTTGGGAAATCAGGCCCTTTAATATACTCCATCAAACCTGCAACTGTAATTTGCGGGTTATCTATCAAAGCAATGGTTCCGTCAACGACTTCTCTAAGGTTGTGAGGAGGAATGTTAGTCGCCATACCAACTGCAATACCTGATGAACCGTTTAATAAAAGCATCGGAAGTCTTACAGGCAGCACAGAAGGCTCTTCAAGAGAACCATCGAAGTTTGGTTCAAAGTCAACTGTTTCGCAGTCAATATCAGCGAGCATGGAAGTTGTAATTTTATGCATACGTGCTTCTGTATAACGCATTGCAGCTGCTCCGTCACCATCGACAGAACCAAAGTTACCATGGCCGTCAACAACAAGATATCTTGTATTGAAATCCTGCGCAAGACGTACAAGAGCTTCATAAACAGAGCTGTCACCGTGCGGGTGGTATTTACCAAGCACTTCACCAACAATACGGGCACATTTCTTAAACGGTTTGTCCGGTGTCATTCCCAGTTCGTTCATAGCATATAATATACGTCTATGAACCGGCTTTAAACCATCTCTTACATCAGGAAGCGCACGACCAACGATTACACTCATTGCATAATCGATATAACATTTCTTCATCTCTTCCCTTATATTAACCGGTACAATTTTACCGTCTGAAAACATATTTTGTTGTGCCAAAATCTTTCTCCTCTATCCCATTCTATATATAAATAGTAGCACAAACAAAATAATCTTGTAAACTTATTTCTTTATTATATACATATGTAATCTTCTGTTAATACAGTTTTAAGGTTTGTAAAATTTGCATAAAAAAAGGCAATTTTTGAAAAGGAAATTACTTTATATATATGTAAGAACTAAGTTAAGTAAGAAAAAAAACTCGGTGGACGAGTCGGACGTTAGGCTCCGAACCGAATTTACCCCCTTTTACACTCGGTGGACGAGTCGGGCGTTAGGCTCCATACCGGATTTACCCCTTTTTTATACTCTCTCTTAATATCCTCGTGTTTATTTAATGTTTGCGACCCCAAATCGCAAACTTTTTTTATATTGACAATTATGTTTATCTAATATATAATAATTATATAAGGATATGTTGTACGATATGCGGATTTTTGATGAACCAATATTAGTAAAGGTTTTAACCCTTTGCCCTGAAACCCTTGTGGCTGTAGGGGGG
>UNSK01000056.1 GCA_900552525.1 Candidatus Gastranaerophilales bacterium
CAAGGCTCTTTGCTTCTTCCTTGAAAATAGTTGTAAAGAAAGGTACAACAACAACGCCGTGAAGCTTGTCACCGCTCTTTTTTTCGTAATCTTCAATTGCAGTTTTCATCTTTGCTCTTGAAGAGTTAAGGCGAGATTTTACTGTTCCCTCTGAAATTTCAAGTGTCTGAGCAATTTCGGCAATTGACAGCTCGTTGAAATAGAACATCAAAACAACCTGATACTGATTGAATGAAAGTGTGTCTTCTATAATCTGTAAAAGCACCTTTCTTTTTTCGGCTTTGTTTATGTACTCTTCGGGGAGCATTAACTCATCTGTTTCAGTTTTCGCAATCAGAACTTCATCGTCAATCTGATATTCCACCTTTCCTTTCAATTTATTTTTGCTTTTGTTTGTTGCTATTGCCGTGAGCCAACCGCAAAATTTTCTTCATCTTTAAGTGTATTAAGTTTTAAGAATGCGGTGATGTAGGTTTCCTGCATTATGTCTTTTGCGTTTTCTTCATCTTTGAGCAAAGAAACGCAAGTGAACCATACATCATTGCTTGTAAGTTTATACAGCTTATCAAATGCTTTTTTATTGCCGTTTTTAGCACTCAATACAAGCTCTTTGATTGTTTTCATAATATTTCCTCCTTTATAATTTTTTTGCGTTTCTATATATTAGACAATTGAAATGTCAAAAAGGTTCATTTTTTGCGAGAAAAAATTAAATTTTATTAAAACTTTTTATTTTTCATTAAAAAAAGGGTACATAGACAAGCTACGCACCCGAAAAACACATAGCCCTTTTGTCGCCAAACAAAAATTTCAATAGTCACCTTAAGTGTATCAAAATAAGAGCCTGTATTTTTACCGAAATAAAAATACACACTTAGGTGAACTTGAAATTAAATTTTTGTTTGGCATTTTTATTTTAGCATACAATATGTGAAAATTCAATATTTTTGTAAAATAACTTTCAAAAATTATATGAATGAAACTGTAAAATTTGAAGTAATTTCAATTTTAGGGGAACAACTTTTCAGCTGTTCCCCTTTTTTGTCAACTGTGTAATGTTGGAGTTTTGTTTTCGCTTTGATTATACTTTTCAGAACCGAACATATCACGGATTTCATCAAGCGTTAATTCTCGTTTGCTTTTCTTGCGGTACGGCTCTGTGTGGTAATACCAAGCCTGTTTTTTGTGAGCGTATCGGAATTTTAATTCTTTCAACACTTCTTTGTGTGCTTTGGTGTTTCCCGATACCCACAACCAAGTACCGCAAATTTCAACCTCAATGTCCGAAAGGCTTGTAAGCACATTGATTATATTTATAAATTCCTGCGGTGTTTCCGTTGTTTCTTTGGTGTAGGTTTCGCCCTCTGAATTTGTATGTATATTTTTCAGGCGTTCCCACAAAATCTCATATTCGTTTTGCATTACCTTAAATTCTTCTGTATCACCGCCTAAATCGGGGTGAAGCTGTTTAGCTAATCTTCTGTATTCCTTTTTGAGGTCTTCTGCTGTGTTACAGTTTGTAAAGTATTTCATAATGGTTTCTCCTTTGAAAGTTAATTTCAATTAAAATTTATATTCGGTAATTCTGAATTGGTGGGCTTTTAATAAGTCCGATTTAGATATTCACGCTGTATTTTTCACTCCTTTCTGATTTTTTATATTCGTTTAAATCGTCATCGTATGGGCTTTATGAGCATTAAAAGCGTAGCGAAATTTCATAAGTCAAGAAGCAAGTTTACGATACGCCGTAGGGCAATTCTTTACTTATAAAATAAGCGGAGCAAAATGTGAAATTAAAGCCTACGGTGACGATTTGAATATAGAAAACAGTTAAGGCTTGTGAGCGTGAATATCGGCAAAAATCGGACAAAAAAATAACGCTATGGCAAAATAGCCATAGCGAACCTTATAAAAATAAACCGCAGAAAATATAAAATTCCCTGCGGTTTCGTTATAATCAGCTGTTTTTCTCTGCTTGCAATTCTTCAAGGACAGAAATTAATGTATCTATTTCCTCTTGATGTTTAGCTATATCAAACATTTTTTCATAATCTGCATATACTTCTTTGGTTTTATCATCCACCTTGTAAAACACACAAATATCCTGTTCATTATAAATATTTTTCTCTATTAATTTCTTTTTAAAATCAGAATCACTTAAATTAATAATTTCTGAAATTTCATCTACTGTATCTGTAGTTTTCCAAACTCCATAAGATTTTCCTGTGCCACACTTTAGAACATCCTCTGATACAAGCAAAATCCTTGACAATTTTTTAATTTCAGTTCTTGTCAATTTTGGAGTTTCACTTTTTCTTAAAGAAGAAATACTGCTTTGAAATTTATCTTTACCAACATAAAGCAATTGTTTTATGTTGGTATCGGACAAATTTTGTATATTAACAATAGCAGTAAATATATCACAAAATGATTTTGGTATTCTGCTAATGAAGTCATAAACAATATCCCTATATTCGGCTTTTAATTTGTCTATTCTTTGGTAAGAGAAATCCCAAACAGCAGAACCGTCATACTTCTCAACGCAATTCAAGAAATTTTCGCATTGGCAATTTCTAAAACGGCTATCATTTGAACTTGAGTATTCGTACTTTAAAGAGTTTATAGGAGTATTACAATAGTCTGTCAGAATATTTTTATATTTATTATATATACTGTTGAGTTGATCTAATGAACAATTATCCCCATTATCATGATGATCTTTTAATTTTTTAATTCTCGACCATGCTGCATTAATACATTTATCCGAACAGTAACCCTCATCATCTTCTAATAAAGACTTAATTTTTCCGATTACTTCAACTGTATATTTTTGACAGTCTTCAATAAAAAATTCTCCGTCACTTGAATCATTAAATAGTACTGCCACAGACTTAATAATTCGATGAAGATTTTCTACGCAATCAACAAATTCAATATCTAACTTTTTATGTATATCCCTATTTGTTTTCTTTTTGCTAAAATTGAGTATAAAACTTAGTTGTTCATCAAAGTTTCCTTTGAAGTTGAACATCTCGGATATATTCCGAACTTCTGATTTAAAATCTTCATCATAAGGTTTCTTATTCTTATCGTATTCTACATAATCTGAATAAAATAAGGAATAGTCACTGATAACCTGATGAGCAAAAGGACAAGACATACACTGATTAATTTTGATTTCTACATTTGTTTTCATTTTGAAAACTCCTTTTTTAAATGATTTTTTTGGATAACTTCTTTTTATTTTTTATCCGTAACTTAATATACACTATTTCTCCATTTTTTAAGTTACATTTGCAAGTGTAACTTAGTGAAATTTAAATATATGCTACTATATAGGTGTCAAAAGGAATTAATAAAGCAGTTTTGATTTTCAAAATATTACACCCATTCTACATTTTCATATGTAATAGTAAAATTTGAAAATTTCACTATTATATATAGTGAAATCAATCACAGTTAATTATACCATATTAATTGCTTATTTTACATAGTTAAATGTAAAAATGCTATTACAGTATTAGTGGTAATATAAAAGCAATAAATAGGTAGCATACCGCTGAACAAATTAGAGGTGATATTCTTATGGTACGCAACAAATCTCCTAGTAAAGCTATTATTTCTTTATGCAAAAAACAAAATAAATTATATGAAAGGTGTAGTTTTCAATGAAAAACTTAGCTAAGAAAAGAATATTCGGGCTTTTACTCTTTGATATTTTCCGTGATGACGGCAGTGCAGAAATAAACGGTCAGCTTATTAAGTGGCAGGCTGGGTATGTTATCACGGTATTGCCTTACGGTGAAAGGCGTGCTGAATCTATCCGCAAATACACGGTGGCTTCAGATATCGAACAAAAAGCTTCTGAGCTTCTGTCAACAGTAAGCTGGGGTGCATTGCTTGAGCTTCGCCTTGATAACAACAAGGTTATTGAACTAAATGTTCTTTCTGACTGGTCGGCTGATATGCCTATTGATTAATTTTAATATCATTGTGGTAGAAGGTAGAAAACGTCATTTTTATTCAGCTTTTTTCTGTCCCTACCGCCCGATTGGGCTTGTCCATCGGGCGGTAGAACGGTAGAAAAGTTGTAATGGCAAAAGAAGTATATCTAGGAGGTATTTTTAGATGAAAAAATATAAATTCAAACTGGATAAACGCTTAGTTGGTTATTCAGTTATTTCGGCAGTTCTTGGATTAATTGCCGTGCTGATAATTAACATAGCACAATATCAACAGGAAAATAATAACGAGGTACCTTTTCTCGCTGACTTTACTATTCTAATTTCAGCACTAGTAATTTTTGCTATAAGTATATTACCGCTAGGTACTATATGTTACATATTAGTGCGTTTCTTCGAAAATCCTGCTTATAAAACAGGGGTGAATTTGTGGGTGCAGAAAAAAGCTCAAGAAAAAGCTTTTAAAAATTCGCAGTATATCTCCTATTATTTAAAAAGCTTTTTGTATGATGTTATAAAAAGCAATGATATTATTGATATACCAGTTAATGAGGCATCAATAAATCTTAAAGATTATGCTATGAGAAATCATTGTGTTATATACCGTTTCGTAATCCCAATTGCAGAAGTACCTCACATTGACGAAGCTAATCTTCGGACAATTCTTCAAAATACGGTGATTGCACAACTGAATCATTATGGGATTGTTGGGTTGTCAAGTGTATATCAAGATTCAACGACAGTACAGTACTCTGTGTACATAGATAAAATCACTTACTTTGAAGATGAACATATTATTGCTATAGATGTTCTGTATGTTTGCACACAGAATGACTTATTGTACCTCCAAAACGCTGTTAAGAGAGATACAGTTAATGCAGTAAATATTGAAAGGACGGTATATGATGAAGACATTTAAAACTACGTTTAATATAGGAATAAGTCAAAAGGCACTTTCTAAAGGATTTGTAGTTCCTTTAAAAATCAATTTTAAAAGCACTCCTCATATTATTTTGGTTGCTCCATCGGGTGCAGGTAAGACATATGCACTCAAATACATATTAAGACAATTAGCTGAGGCTGATTCTCTTATTTATCTTTGTGATTTTAAAGCAATTGACTTCTCTACGATGAGTGATTGTCCAAATTATTTTAAGCATAGTGATGTTAATAAAGGATTAGAAGTTGTTTTTGAATTAATGCAGAAGAGAATTAACGGCGATGTGGGGTGTGAACAACCTTGCTATCTTGTGTTTGATGAATGGGCAGGTTTCTTAGCTTCGACACCAAAAAAAACACAGGAAGAGTACAAGCAACGATTAGCTTCAATCCTTATGCTTGGTCGTGGGCTTGGGATATATGTAATTCTTACATTACAAAGAGCTGATTCAAGTAATTTTTCATCAGGAGCAAGAGATAACTTTGGCGTTGCTCTTGGTCTTGGCAGACTTTCAAAAGAATCGGCTCGTATGTTGTTTCCTGATGAAACAGATGTAATAGAAGCAAAACCGAGGGGGAAAGGTTATTTAAGGGTTGATGGAAAGCCTCTGACAGAGATTTCAATACCAACCATTAAAGATATGTCTAAAACAGATTTAATAATCAGAAGGGCGTTATTGTCATCTGATGAAGGAGGTCATTAAAATGCCAAATGTGCGGTCTTGTGAGATAGTGACAAGACTTCTTGATGATGAAGGGCAAGTGCTATTTGATATAGATAAATTGCCAGAAGTGTTGGAAGCTAAATCACATGTTATTAAAGATTATGCTTTTATTATCCACGATAAAGATTTATATACTACCGTGGATGAAAGCAGAAATCCTGAGCATAAAGCAGGAAGATTCAAGCCTGCTCATATCCACCTGTTGCTAAGATTTGAAAGATCACAGCCTCAGAGCACCAGATATATAGCTAAATGGTTTAATCTTGGCGAAAACTTCGTTTCAAAAATAAACGGTACATTTGATGACGCTATTTTATACTTAGCTCATCTTAATGCACCTGACAAAGCTCAATATGATGTCAAGGATATAACCGCTAATTTCGATATTCAGGAAGCTGTAGATAATGCCAACAGCAAGGATAAATTAGGTGACATAATTGACCGTATTCTAACTGGAGAGATAAGAGAGTACAACAAAACCACGAAGATAGATACAAGGTTGTTAGTCTATCCCGATTCGTTAAGACTCATTGAAAACGCTTTTAAGGTCAGAGCCGAATACTTGCTTAGTACTCAATCAGAGCGAAATACGACTTGTATTTATATTTGCGGACAGGCTGGAGCAGGAAAAACAACACTAGCAAAAAAGATAGCTGATACACATAATATGGACTATTTTGTGTCTTCGGGTAGCAATGATGTATTGGACGGTTACTGTCAACAGCCTTGTATAATTTTGGATGACATAAGACCGTCCGCACTCGGTCTTTCAGACCTTCTTAAACTGACTGACCCACATACGCCTTGTTCTGTTAAAAGTCGGTATAAAAACAAGTATGTTAATTGTGAATTAATTATACTTACTTCTGTTTTAAAGATTGATGAGTTTTACCATAATGTATTCGAACACGAAAATGAACCTATCAATCAGTTAAAACGTCGTTGCAAATTTTATATTCGAATGGATTCTGATTTTATTAGAATAAGGCAGTGGGATAATCTTGCTATGAGATACGGAAAGGAAAAAACATATATTAATGACATTTTGCTTCCCTTCTTTGAAGATAATTCAGTTGAGCAAAATAGTACCATTGAAAAAGTTTTTCCGTTCCTTAATGGAAATGAAATTGTTTCAAAAAATGAGTCTAAACAATCTAAGGAGGTAGTAAAAGCAGATACAACTCAGTCCGAAAAAGAAAAAAGATTAGATGAGGAGGATTTTTTTCACCTAATCCGTGGCGATGATATTTAGTTTATTCAAAAGAATATGAAGTGAAATATATTTCAAAACCAAATACTATTTCCTAAAAACTAACTAATTCAAATAAATAAAACCGAAAACCCGAAAAACCTAAAAACTGATTACCATAGAAATATGATTATCTTACTTCATATTTTTTATATTATAATTTTCTATAAGGAGAATGATTATGAGTTATAATTATATGCTTAATGAAGTAGTAAAGTATTGGAAGAAAACAAATGACCTTTTGGTAGCTTTTGAGGACTTTAACGGTCAAATACAAAAGCATACGGTTCATTTGCCAAAAGAGGACATTGACACAATTCTTAATATCGGAATCACAACAGGTATTAAAAATTGGTGCGACAGAGTTGATATTTTAGAGGACAAACCGCTTGGGACTTATTATAGTGAACAAGTGTCAAGAGGCGGTTCTCTGATATTTCATGACAAAATTTTTGATAGAGTCGGAGTTATGACTCTTTCGAATTTTCTCCAGTCATATAGCTGTATATACAGTGCGGCAACCTCATACGGTCTTAGTGAGCATTGTATTGACGGTTACTTTTACAATTCACCTCGCATATGTGATTACATCATTCAGTTCGCTTTGTTTGAAGATATACCCTATTTTCACGCAGAAGAAACGGAAGGTGGTAGCATATGAATGATGAGAAAAAGAATATGTGTGATGAAGATGATTCCGATGAAATTCTCGAATATACAGGCGGTAGCGAGCTTAGCGATTTAACTTTCATCTCGACATATGATTATTATTCCAGTTGGCGTATTAAGGAAGTGTTTCGAGAAGCTGGGTATGAATTAAAGCCGGTGTTCTTGGGTTATAAGGCATTACGGTACAGAGCGTGTCAGAGATATTGGATAATCGACATGAGTAACGGTCAAAAAATGGGTACATCTTATAACGGCTACAGTTTTGAAGACCTCCGTTACTTCTTGGGTGGACTTGGTATTCCTCTTCACGGTGAAAATTACCACCCCACCAGAGATAAGGACGGCAGACGGACTTCTTGTAAGGAGTTTCTTGAGCTTGTAGAAAGCCTTCCTGATGAAAACTGTTGAAATTTAGGGCAATTATGAATATAATAAATATTAGGTAATTGCTGTCACACAAGGAGGATTTCATTTGACAGCAAAGCATAAAAGAATTACAGCTGTAATTTCACAGAAAAAAGGCAGAGATTATTATTATATAATCGTCAGCTACTACCTTTCAAACGGTAAGCGTGTTCAAAGGTGGATTAAAACAGAGTTTCCGATTAACGGAAATAATAAGCGTAAACTTGAGCAAAAAAGGATTGAAGTTCTTCAAGAGTGGCAAGACAAACTTGTACTTGATGAATCTGAAATGTTATTTTCTGATTATCTCAAGCAATGGCTTGAAGAAACCAAATATACCATTTCAAAGAATACATATTATAGTTATAAGCAAGTTATTCACAATGTGATATGTCCTTACTTTGCAGAACGCAAAATTAAAATTTGCGATTTAAAACCTTATCATATTCAGGATTTTTATACTTATAAGCTGAACAATGACAAGGTAACTTCAAACACTATACACCATTATCACGCTAATATAAGTAAGGCTTTACGCTATGCTTATAAAATGGGGCGTATAGAAAGCAACCCTGCCGACAAAGTAGATTTGCCTAAAAAGAACCGTCACGTAGCAAACTTTTACACAGTAGAGGAACTTAAAGCGTTGCTAAAAGCCGCTAAAGGTTTGCCAATTGAACCTGTTGTATTGCTTGCTTCTTGGTTTGGTTTACGCAGAGGAGAGATTATAGGTTTAAGGTGGCAGGATATTGATTTTACAAATAAAATACTTTATATTAACGGTACTGTTAAGGATAAAGGCGTGTCTGGTTCTAAAATCAAAAATCTGTACTACGAACCTACTGCTAAAACCTCTTCCTCTATTCGCTCATTTCCTATGTCTGATTCAGCCTTAAAGTATTTGTCTGAATTAAAGGCAAAACAGGAAAAACGAAAGCAAGAAAACAAGTTATATATACACACTTGGGACGATTTCGTTTGTGTCAGACCTGACGGTAGTTTGTTACCTCTTGAGTATGTTTCAAGAGCAATACCGAAGTTATGTGAAAAAGCTGGTTTAAAAAGAATTAAGTTGCATGAACTAAGGCATACAAATATCAGCATACTTCTTGAAAGCGGAGCAAGTATGAAAGAATTGCAAGAATGGGCAGGTCATAGTTCCTATAGCACAACCGCTAATATCTATTCTCACATTCAAGCAAAGTCAAAAACAAGGCTTACAGAGTCGCTTGAAAATATGCTTAGTTA
Organism: Candidatus Gastranaerophilales bacterium; assembly: GCA_900552525.1. Taxonomy (GTDB): domain Bacteria; phylum Cyanobacteriota; class Vampirovibrionia; order Gastranaerophilales; family Gastranaerophilaceae; genus CAG-196. The sequence goes on from UNSK01000056.1 coordinate 9,198, forward strand.
GCGTTATGTTAGACAACTGTTAGACAAACAGATTTTCAGAGGGGTTTTATCTCTGCTGAACGCAAAAGAAAAACGCCCTAAACTTTAGCGTTTAAGGCGTTTTTTAAGCTTGGTGGGAGAAGATGGATTCGAACCATCGAAGCGAAACGCAACAGATTTACAGTCTGCCCCCTTTGGCCACTCGGGAATTCTCCCATATCAAGTTTTTCAAAAATCAAAGCCTACTGCCTAAACAGTAGGCTTCAATGGAGCTGGTGGACGGACTTGAACCCCCGACCTGCTGATTACAAATCAGCTGCTCTACCAACTGAGCTACACCAGCGAATTTAGCTTTCGCTCTTGCGTTCACTCTTTAATTTCGAGTGCTTATATAATATATCACATTCTTCATCATTTGTCAACACTTTTTTCAAATTTTTTTAATTTTTTTGAAGCATTTTCATTTTTTGAAGATGTCCTCGAATGAGTCAGCTTGACTATTATATCATCCTCAATCTTATTCGTCAAGGGTTTTTGCAAAAAAATTTTTCATTGTATTTTTCAACAAAATATCCTAACGGCTTTGAAAATGCAATCGTACACGAAAACATAACAGACTTTATTCACGGCAACATTGTCTGCACCCAAAGTTACTACAAGCACCTTATCGGCAAAATTAATTATGTTCTGTCGGTAGAAAGCAACAATGCTTATTTTCTGAAAGCACAAGATAAGTTGAAAATGTTGTGGAGAAAACTTTATACACTTTAAATTGGCAAATTACAGAAAAAAAGCACGGTAAACATTACTGTGCTTTTCTTATATCGTCAATAATCATCTGTATATGTGCAATCTGTGAATTATTTAATCCTGTAACATCAACCGTATTTCTATCGTCAATTCCTAGCAAATAGTCGGCACTGACCGAATACAGTCTTACGATTTTCAAGAGCATATCTACAGACGGCTGAATATTATCATTTTCCCAATTACTTATGGTTTGCTTCGTTACATTAAGAGATTTACCAAATTGCACCTGATTCAAACCAAGTGAAATTCTGAGTTCTTTTATTCTTTTACTAAGCATTTCTGCACCACCAAAATAAAAATATCACAATACTATTGTATAAATAATACTTGACAATATTAAAATACTTTGGTATATTAATATTGGACTAAATGAACAAAAACATTTATAAAAAAGGTAGGGTGATTGCTTTGAGGAATAAATTAATAAAATCTTTTAATGTTGAACAAATAAAGAAAGACAAAAATAATAATATCACAGATATTTCATTTAGATACGCAGATGAAAAGCATCAAAATCAAACCGGCATTACCAACAGTAAATTAACCTTAATAGAAATTTACGAAAATGGCATCGTATTTACTTTTGATAATAAAAAAACATCGTGCACAATAAAATACAAAAACTGCAATTCCATACAATTCAATCTATCATCATTTATATTTTTCACTGAACACTCTCCGCGATTAGAATTTGAATTTAGTTCAACCAACCACGACTACAGTATTATTCACAAAATGATTGAATATATAGGTGAAACCGCAAAAACTCATAATTGCAAATTAATCTATAGTTATAAGACTACTAACACAAAAATCTCTACGAACAAACCCTTGGATACCATGATTGATGAATCTTTAACACTAAAAAAGGATATTATCATGGAACCGGGGAATTTCGTAGGCAGTATAGCACTCTTTATTTTCGGCATAGTAGCTTTTATTTATAAAATTAATAACGATAATAATAATACTCTTTTATTGATTTTTTCATTAGCTTTTATCGGTGTTGGAGGTATTCTTTTCTTCATGTCAATACCATCCGATGACGGGTTAAAAGTTTTCGTAATAATATTTGTTATATTTATTGCAATATTAGCAATTTCCTCATTCATTTCAAATTCAAGTAGAATCAGTAGAGAAAATGAAAAATGGAGCGAAGTTGACACCGTATATGACGGATATCGTACTGATGACGGCTATTATTATTATGACAAAGGCAGTCATCAAATGGAAAAAACATGGAAAGGCATAAAGAATAATGTTCCCGATTATAAAGACCAACCAAAAGCGAAATAATTAAAACATAACACTCAAAGGACGCCAAAACGGTGTCCTTTAGTTTTTTGATTGGATTCTAAAAAGACCAAAAAAGGACACCACGTAGGGTGTCACACTTTCATCTTATCACTACTTCTGCCCGAAGTACTTTGTACAGACCTAAACTTTCCGCCTCGCTTGTTGCGTCCTGTGCACAGCTATGCCTCCATAAACACTCCTCCCTAAAAATGCCTCACAGGGGCATTTTCTTTACGGTCGGCTTCAAATCCCTTCGGGCAGGCCAAAAAAAGACACCCCGTAGGGTGTCCTTTTTTG